>NZ_CABPTS010000002.1:0-216419 GCF_902460385.1 Streptococcus sp. Marseille-P7376 | reverse complement strand
TGACTATTTGGATGAGGGGTCAGAGGGCGATGGGATTTGTCTCTTAGAGATTCTTTGCTTCCATCGAACCGTTTATTCCAACGCATAAGAGAGGCTTTTGAGACTTTGTATCTCCGGCAGATAAAGGCGACAGAGGTACCGTTGCGATAGGTTTTGACAGCGTGATAGCGGGTATCCAAAGTATGTGGCAGGTAGCGGATGTTTTGTGGTATACTATTCATGAGAAGACTCCTTTTTTTGATGGTTGTGTCAGAACTAATCCTATCAAGGTTTCTTCTTTTTTGGTACTCAGGTCTCACATCTATTGTAACGCTACATTGATACAGCGAGCCCCTTTGGCTTGCTGTTTTTCATTTGCAGGGAAGAATGTTATAATAAGATATAGAAATGTCTTAAACGAGGTACCCTATGAACGAAATCAAATGCCCCAACTGTGGGGAGGTTTTTACAGTCAATGAGAGCCAGTACAGTGAGCTTTTGTCGCAGGTTCGGACAGCAGAGTTTGACAAGGAGATTCATGCTCGGATTGAGCAGGAACTGGCTTTAGCAGAGCAAAAATCGCAGAATGCACAGCAGACTCTCAGCGCTCAAAAAGATCAAGAAATCAGTCGACTAAAGCACCAAATTGATCAGTTTGAAACTGAAAAAGAGTTAGTCAAAAAGGAAGTTGAGAAAGAGTATGACAAATCTATAGTTGACAAGGATCAGACTATCACGGAGCTTCGTAATCAAATTTCTCAATTTGATAGTCAGCAGGAGCTTGCGAAAAAAGAGGCTCAAAATAAGCAACAGCTCATACTAGCAGAGAAGGAGCAGGAAATTGCTGATTTACATCATAAGATTAGTCATTTTGAGACAGAGAGAGAGTTAGTAAAGCAAGAAGTTGAAAAAAACTACGATAAGCGTATAGCAGACCAAAATCAAGTTATCGTAGAACTTCAAAGTCGGATTGCTCAGTTTGAGACCCAGCAGGAGTTGGCTAAGAAAGAGGCGGAGCAGGCAGCTAGTCTTCAATTGCAGGAGAAGGATAAGGAAGTTCAGCAATTGGAAAGTCAGCTGAAAACTCTGCAATTGGAGCATGAAAATCAACTACAAAAGACCTTGTCTGAGCTGGAAAAAGAGCGGGACGAGGTAAAGAATCAGCTAGTTTTGCAAGAAAAGGAAGCAGCGCTGGCTCAGACCTCGCTCAAAGAGCGCTATGAGGTAGAGTTGCGGCAGAAAGATGAGACCATAGAGTTTTACAAGGATTTCAAAGCCAAGCAGTCTACTAAGATGATTGGTGAAAGCCTAGAGCAGCACTGCGAGTACGAGTTTAACAAGAATCGTATGGCTATGTTTCCACGAGCGGAGTTTGGCAAGGACAATGATGCCAGAACTGGCAGCAAGGGTGACTACATTTACCGTGAGGTGGATGAAAATGGTGTAGAAATCCTCTCCATCATGTTTGAGATGAAAAATGAAGGCGATGAGACAGCGACCAAGAAGAAAAACGAGCATTTCTTCAAAGAGTTGGATAAGGATCGGCGGGAGAAAGGCTGTGAGTATGCTATTCTGGTGACACTTCTTGAGGCTGATAGCGAGCTTTACAATTCAGGTATTGTCGATGTGTCCTATGCCTATGAGAAGATGTATGTTATCCGACCTCAGTTCTTCCTACCCATGATTACCCTCTTGCGTAATGCTGCGCTCAACTCGCTTCAGTACAAGCAGGAACTGGCCTTGGTGCGGGAGCAGAACATTGATATTACGCATTTTGAGGAAGATTTGGATGCCTTTAAAGTAGCTTTCGCCAAGAACTATCAGTCTGCTTCAACCAACTTTGGCAAGGCCATCGAGGAGATTGACAAGGCCATCCGCCGGATGGAAGAAATCAAAAAATTCTTGACAACCTCTGAAAACCAGCTACGCTTGGCAAACAACAAATTGGACGACGTCTCTGTCAAAAAACTGACACGCAAAAACCCTACTATGAAAGCTAAGTTTGAGGCTTTGAAAAAGTAATAACAGGCCTTGAACTATTCTTGTAAGTAAGATTTCGGGAGGCTTCTGAATATGGTCTATCGTGCAAAAAATCATGTCCTGCATTTTAACGATAAGAGCATGGACTATGTGACCTTTGGAAAAGGTAAGAAACCTCTGCTCATCATCCCAGGTCTAGGGGATGGTTTGGCGACTCTTAAGGGAATGGCGCAAATGCTTGCCCTATCTTATAGGGAATTCGCAACAGCTTACCAAGTGTATGTTTTTAGCCGAATCAATGAATTGCCAGAAAATTATACAACACGAGATATGGCGACTGATATAGCTGAAGCTATGGAGGTCTTAGGGCTGAAAGCGGAAGCTGTTCTAGGAATTTCCCAAGGCGGTATGATTGCTCAGTGGTTGGCAGCAGATTTCCCGGAAAGAGTTGAAAAATTGATTTTGACAGTTACAACTGCGAAACTGAATAATCTTGGTAGGGAGCGGATTACTCGCTGGCTTGAGTTGAGTCAGACGGGATCCTATAAGGAACTGATGTTGGATATTGCAAGTCACTCTTATACGGCTAAATCCTTTGGAAAATTCAAATATCTTTATCGAATAATGGGAATCTTTGGTCGCATTAAAGATAAACAGCGGATTGCTATTCAGGCCATATCTTGCTTAAGACATGCTAGTCTGGCAGTTCTGGAAAAGATCAACTGTCCTACGCTAATCATTGGAGCAGAAGAAGATGATGTTCTAAGCGTAGAAGCTTCGCTCGAATTACATCAACATATCAAAGATAGCCAGCTCACTATTTTTCCAGACTGTGGCCATGCACTCTATGAAAAGCATAAGGATTTCCAAAAGAGAGTTTTAGTATTTTTAGAAAGTTAACCAATGAACGGAATTATCAACTTAAGAAAAGAAGCGGGCATGACCTCGCATGATGCGGTATTTAAGCTACGCAAAATTTTAGGAACTAAGAAAATCGGTCACGGTGGGACTTTGGATCCAGATGTGGTCGGGGTACTTCCGATTGCTGTGGGCAAGGCGACGCGCTTGGTTGAGTTCATGCAGGAGGAGGGCAAAGTTTACGAAGGTGAAATTACGCTGGGATGCTCAACGACGACAGAGGATGCCAGCGGAGACATCCTAGAGCGGACGCCAGTGACGGAACTTTTAGAAGAAGCTCTCATTGATGAAGCCATGGAGTCCATGACCGGTGAGATTCGCCAGATTCCGCCCATGTACTCTGCAGTCAAGGTCAATGGCCGCAAGCTTTATGAGTATGCAAGAGCGGGTCAAGAAGTGGAGCGGCCAGAGCGGCAGGTGACCATTTATAGCTTTGAACGCACCAGTCCGATTTCCTACGAAGATGAGCAAGCCCGCTTTCGTTTTCGAGTGAAGTGCAGCAAGGGGACCTATGTCCGAACCCTGTCTGTTGATTTGGGAGCCAAGCTTGGCTTGGCCAGTCACATGTCCCAGCTGACACGGACTTCCTCGGCGGGTATGAGTTTAGATGATGCCTTGACCTTGGATGAAATAGCAGAGCGAGTAGCAGCAGAAGATTTCACATTCCTTCAGCCTCTGGAGCTGGGGACCGGTGACCTGCCTAAGCTAGAACTGACAGCAGACCAATTAGAAGAAGTGCGTTATGGTCGTTTTATTCCCATTGAAAATGCTGAGACAGTCTTGGCTGGTTTTCATGAAGGCAAACTCATCGCCATCTTAGAAAAAAGAGATCAGTCTTATAAGCCTAAAAAGGTCTTTCTCTGATATTTTGTGATAAAATAGAAAAATGATGAAAACGATTAAAATAAAAAATGAAAAAGATATTATCCAGAAAGAAGACACCGTCCTAGTTCTAGGTTATTTTGACGGCTTGCACAAGGGTCATCAAACACTTTTTAAGCAAGCTCAGAGAATTGCGGCTGAGCAAGGGCTGAAAATTGCGGTGCTGACTTTTCCAGAGTCACCTAAGCTGGCTTTCGTCCGCTATCAGCCAGAGTTGATGTTGCATTTGAATCATCCCGAAGAACGCGCTGCTCACCTAGAGAATTTAGGTGTGGACTATCTTTATCTGATTGATTTTACCAGCCATTTTTCTAAGAACACAGCCCAAGAATTTTTTGATAAGTATGTCTCTGCGCTCAAAGCAAAGGCAGTTGTAGCGGGATTTGACTATCATTTCGGTTCTGACAAGCGAAAGGCAGATGAGCTAGCAGATTATTTTGATGGTCAGGTGCTTATCATTTCATCGGTCAACCAGGATGATGAAAAAATATCCTCTACTCGTATCCGTCAAGCTGTGCAGAGTGGTGATGTCTCCAAGGCACATCAGTTGCTGGGTTATCCTTTGTCTACTCGCGGAATCGTGGTCCATGGCAATGCCAGAGGCCGTACGATTGGCTATCCTACGGCTAATTTGGCGCCGCTGGACCGAGTGATCCTACCAGCAGATGGTGTTTATATTGTGGAAGTTGAGCACAATGGCAAGCTTTATCGAGGCATGGCTAGTGTCGGCAAGAACGTGACCTTTGAAGGTGATGAGCTCCGTTTTGAAGTCAATATTTTTGGCTTTTCTGAGGAAATTTATGGCGATACCATTCGAATTATTTGGTTGGATAAGATTCGGGAGATGGTCAAATTTGATGGGATCGATACTCTCGTTGCTCAGCTGCAGAGTGATGAGCAGGTCGCTAAAAGTTGGACTGCTTATCGAAATAGTTGAAAAATTTATAATTTCATGACATTCGGCAGTAATTTTCAAAAAAATATAGTCAATCCAAATTAAATTTAGTATAATAGAGTTAGTTATTATATAAAATAAGAAGAGAAAAGCATGATTACACTATTTTTATCGCCGAGTTGTACTTCCTGCCGCAAGGCGCGTGCTTGGTTGATTAATCATGAAGTTCCATTTACGGAGCATAATATCATGACAAGCCCTCTGTCTGCCTCAGAATTGCAGCATATTCTTTCATTGACAGAAAACGGCACAGATGACATCATTTCAACTCGTTCAAAAATTTTTCAAAAACTGGATTTAGATGTAGAGGATTTATCGATTTTAACGCTGATTAAGTTGATTGAGAAAAACCCTAGTCTTTTGCGTCGCCCAATTATCCTTGATGGCAAACGAATGCAAATTGGTTTCAATGAAGATGAAATACGTGCTTTCTTACCTCGAGGTTATCGGAAGGAAGAGTTAAGAGCCGCAACCATGCGTGCTGATATTTAAAATATGGACAAAAATTATAGTTACCCACTAGACTTATCGTGGAGCACTGAAGAGCTTGCTTCAGTGCTTTCTTTTTTTAATGATGTAGAGCAAGCCTACGAACAGAAGATTCAAGCGGAACAACTGCTCCAGTCTTATGCAGTCTTCAAAAAAATTGTTCCCAGCAAAGGTGAGGAGAAGCGAATAGGCCGTGAATTTGAGACTGTCAGCGGCTATTCGCTTTATCGTGCTGTTCAGGAAGCTAAAAGAAAAGGGAAAGGAAGCATTTCTCTTGGAAAATAAATTTCATTTTGCGAAAGAAATAGTTTGTCAGGCAGGTGTTTTTTTAAAGGAGCATCTGCATGATGATTTAGATGTCGTGCAAAAGAGCAGTCCGACTGACTTGGTGACCCAAATGGACCAAAAAATTCAGGATGATTTGGTTGAGAAAATATTGGCTCGTTATCCTGATGATGCGATTTTGGCAGAGGAAAATGACCTGCGACACGACATCTCAGATGGGAATGTCTGGGTGATTGACCCCATTGATGGAACCAATAATTTCATTACCCAGCAAGCTGATTTTGCTGTGATGTTGGCTTATTTTGAAAATGGGCAGGGCCAGTTCGGCTTTATTTACGATGTGACGCGGGACCAGCTTTTTCATGGAGGCGGGGCTTTTGATGTTTACTGCAATGAGCGAAAGTTGTCTGCTTTTATCGATAAACCCTTGCAAGCATATCTCATCGCTTCAAATGCTAGTATGCTGGAGCATAATCACTGGGGGCTGGCTGACTTGTCTCGTGCTTGCTTAGGCGTACGTGTGTATGGCAGTGCTGGGATTAGTTTTGGAAAGACCCTTTCTGGTGGTTTGGCGGCCTATTTCTCTTATAATTGGCCTTGGGACTATGCAGCGGCCTACGTGATGGCTGACAAATTGGGGTTTGTCATTCAGACTTTAGATGGCGGCCAGCCGAATTTCCAGACCAAAGAGCCGATTATGATTGCACCAAAGTGCAAGTTGGGCGAACTACAAGAGTATTTACGAAAGGGAAAAGGCTAGTATGGACTTTCCAGTAGGTTTTAAGGAAAAGTATGAGAAGCTCTTGGGTCAGGAAGCAGAGGCTTTTTTTGCGACTTTTGTTCAAGATCCGATTTCAGCCTTTCGAAGCAATCCTTTAAAAGAAAATCAGAAAGAATTTGCGGATGTTATCCCAAACACAGATTGGGGCTATTATGGAAAAGTGTCAGGCAAATCAGCAGAACACGTCACGGGGCTAGTTTATTCTCAGGAGCCGGCTGCCCAAATGGTTGCACAAGTTGCAGCACCGCAAAAGGGTATGAAAGTTTTGGACTTAGCGGCTGCACCAGGCGGAAAATCTACCCATTTACTCTCTTATCTAGAAAATACAGGTTTGCTGGTTTCTAACGAAATCAATGCCAAACGTAGTAAAATTTTGGTAGAAAACATTGAGCGTTTTGGAGCGCGAAATGTTCTTGTCACCAACGAATCTGCGGATAGATTGGCTAAGGTTTATCAGGGCTATTTTGACCTCATTGTTCTGGATGCTCCTTGCTCTGGCGAAGGGATGTTTCGCAAGCAGCCAGATGCTACTCAGTATTGGAGTCCGGAATATCCGGCTCAGTGTGCTCGTCTCCAGCGAGAAATTCTAGAGGACGCTGTCAAGATGTTGGCGACAGGCGGACAGCTGGTCTATTCAACTTGCACTTGGGCACCAGAAGAAAATGAAGAAATTGTCACTTGGCTTTTAGAGAATTTTCCTTTGGAATTGCTTGAAATATCAAAAGTCAATGGCATGGTTGCGGGGATTGATTTTCCAGAAACAGCTCGTATGTATCCCCACCATTTCAAAGGAGAAGGACAATTTGTAGCGAAATTTCGCTTTACAGGAAGTCAATCTGCTAAAAAAATCAAGGCAGCCAAAAATAAATTGACAGCTGAGCAAAGAAAACTCTGGCAAGATTTCCAGAAAAAGCATCTAAAAATTGAGCTAGAAGGACATTTAGATACTTTTGGAGACAATCTGTATCTGCTGCCAGCTGGACTGCCAGACATGTCCAAGCTGAAAATTGCTCGCAATGGCCTGCATCTAGGAGAATTTAAGAAAAATCGCTTTGAACCGAGCTTTGCCTTAGGTTTAGCCTTGAGGCCTAGTGAAGTCGTCTCAGTCCTTGAGATTGATGACGAGGCGTTTGGTAAATATGTAGCAGGTGAGACGGTTCAACTCTCTCAAAACTATCCAAATGGTTGGTATCAAGTGCTTGCCCAAGGCAATGGTCTGGGCTTTGCAAAAATTACTGGAAATACCTTGAAAAATTATTTCCCTAAAGGGCTTCGCTTTCGTTCAAAAGACTAGGCAAAGCCCTCTTTCTATGTTATAGTGGATATAGTGGGATTTTCAGTTTCTTTCAAAATAGACATTCCACTATCATTCTCAAGATTTCGAGGAAAAAAATGGTGAAGAAAAAATATAAGCTGATTTTGTCAGTGCTTCTAGTCCTATTTGCAGTCAGCCTATCAGCCTGTTCCAGCTGGATTGACCGAGGGGAGTCCATGACTGCCGTTGGTTCGACAGCTCTTCAGCCGCTTGTCGAAGCAGCAGCGGATGAGTTTGGTTCGACCAACATTGGAAAAACAGTCAATGTTCAAGGTGGCGGATCAGGTACTGGCTTGTCTCAGGTTCAGTCTGGTGCGGTTGAAATTGGCAACTCAGATGTCTTTGCTGAGGAAAAAGAAGGGATTGATGCTTCAGCCCTTGTTGACCACAAAGTAGCAGTTGCTGGAATTGCCGTGATTGTCAATAAAGAAGTGTCTGTCGATAATTTAACGGCGGAGCAGTTGCAGAAGATTTTTACCGGTGAGGTTACAAACTGGAAGCAGCTGGGCGGGAAAAATCTAGAGATCTCAATTATTAACCGTGCTGCAAGTTCTGGCTCTCGGGCTACGTTTGACAGTGTCATTATGGCTGGTAAATCAGCCGTTCAAAGTCAGGAACAGGATTCAAATGGGATGGTTAAGTCCATTGTTTCCCAAACTCCTGGAGCTATTTCTTATCTGGCCTTTGCTTACGTGGATGATTCTGTCAAGACTTTGAAGCTCAATGGCTACGAGCCAACGGCTAAGAATGTTGCGACCAATGCTTGGCCACTATGGTCTTATGAGCATATGTATACATTGGGCAAGCCGACTGGTCTGGCAGCAGAGTTTTTGGACTACATGTTGTCAGATGAAGTTCAGGATGGAATCGTCTCAGGAATGGGCTATATTTCCATCAAGGAAATGCAGGTTAGCAAAGATGCTGATGGAAATGTTACGAGCTTAAAAGGAGATAGCAAATGAGAAATGGAGAATTAGCAAAAAAATTACTATCCCCTTCGAAAAACTCTCGTCTGGAAAAATTTGGTAAATATATCACCTTTGCCTGCCTGTCTTTAATCGTACTGATTGTAGCCATGATTTTAATCTTCGTAGCACAAAAGGGCTTATCGACCTTCTTTGTCAACGGAGTCAATGTGTTTGAATTTTTATTTGGCTCCACTTGGAATCCGTCAGGTAAGGAATTCGGTGCTCTGCCCATGATCTTGGGGTCTTTCATTGTTACGATTTTGTCAGCATTGATTGCAACGCCATTTGCTATTGGAGCAGCTGTCTTTATGACTGAAGTGTCGCCTAAAGGGGCCAAGATTCTTCAGCCTGCGATCGAGCTCTTGGTTGGGATTCCGTCTGTTGTGTATGGATTTATCGGCTTGCAGGTTGTTGTTCCCTTTGTTCGGACTGTTTTTGGTGGTACCGGATTTGGGATTTTGTCTGGTATTTTCGTACTTTTTGTCATGATTTTGCCGACCGTGACCTTTATGACAACAGACAGTCTTCGTGCTGTGCCGCGTCACTACCGTGAAGCAAGTCTGGCTATGGGCGCTACGCGTTGGCAGACCATTTGGCGGGTAACACTCAAGGCTGCTCGCTCAGGTATTTTTACAGCGGTGGTCTTTGGAATGGCGCGTGCCTTCGGTGAAGCCTTGGCCATTCAGATGGTCGTTGGTAACTCTGCGGTGATTCCAACCTCTCTGACAACACCTGCGGCGACCCTGACTTCCGTTTTGACCATGGGAATCGGAAATACCGTTATGGGAACAGTGGACAATAACGTCCTCTGGTCCTTGGCTCTCGTCTTGCTTCTGATGAGTCTGGCCTTTAACAGTGTGATTAAATTGATTACAAAAGAAAGAGGTAAGAAAAACTATGCACGCTAAGAAATTAGATAAATTGGCGACTGGTATCCTCTACACGATAGCTGGTATCATTGTTGCTATCCTTGCCTCTCTGATTCTTTATATTCTGGTAAGAGGATTGCCGCATATCTCTTGGTCTTTTCTGACGGGTAAATCTTCTTCCTATCAGGCTGGCGGTGGTATTGGGATTCAGCTTTATAATTCCTTCTTCTTGCTGGTGATTACCCTGATTATCTCTGTTCCCCTTTCGATGGGAGCGGGAGTCTATCTGGCTGAGTATGCTAAAAAAGGTCCGGTGACTAATTTTGTCCGTACCTGTATTGAAATCCTATCCTCGCTGCCGTCCGTGGTTGTCGGACTCTTTGGTTATTTGATTTTCGTTGTGCAGTTTGAGTATGGCTTTTCTATCATCTCAGGTGCTTTGGCTCTGACTGTCTTCAATCTGCCTCAGATGACTCGGAATGTCGAGGATAGCTTACGCCACGTTCACCATACACAGCGTGAAGCAGGTCTAGCTTTGGGAATTTCCCGCTGGGAAACGGTGCTACATGTTGTTATTCCCAAAGCTCTGCCAGGGATTGTGACAGGGATTGTTCTTGCTTCTGGTCGGATTTTCGGCGAAGCAGCTGCCTTGATCTATACTGCGGGTCAATCTGCACCAGCTCTGGATTGGTCTAACTGGAATATTTTCAGCATTACCAGTCCGATTTCGATTTTCCGGCAGGCGGAGACACTGGCCGTCCATATCTGGAAGGTCAATAGTGAAGGAACCATTCCTGATGGAACAGTGGTATCAGCAGGATCAGCAGCTGTGCTCCTGATTTTCATCTTGATTTTCAACTTTGGAGCCCGCAAACTCGGTGCCTACTTGCATAAGAAATTAACCTCTGCATAAAAGGAGAAGCAATGACAGAATATAATTGGAATGAAAAACATATCATTACTTTTCCTGAAGAAAAGATAGCCCTTTCGACTAAGGATCTGCATGTTTACTACGGTAAAAAAGAATCCATCAAGGGCATTGATATGCAGTTTGAAAAGAATAAAATCACAGCTTTGATTGGACCGTCTGGTTCAGGGAAATCGACCTATCTCCGCAGTCTTAATCGCATGAATGACACGATTGATATTGCTAGTGTGACTGGTGAAATTTGGTATGAAGGAATTGACATCAATCGTCGTGATATTAATGTTTACGAAATGCGTAAGCACATCGGCATGGTCTTTCAACGTCCTAATCCATTTGCCAAGTCCATTTATCACAATATCACTTTTGCCCATGAGCGGGCTGGTGTGAGAGATAGGAAAGTTTTGGATGAGATTGTTGAAACTTCGCTCAGGCAAGCCGCGCTTTGGGACCAAGTAAAGGATGATCTTCATAAGTCGGCCTTGACTTTGTCAGGCGGCCAGCAGCAGCGACTCTGCATTGCCCGAGCTATCTCGGTCAAGCCAGATATCTTGCTCATGGACGAGCCGGCATCTGCGCTGGATCCGATTGCGACCATGCAGCTGGAAGAGACTATGTTTGAGCTCAAAAAGGACTATACGATCATCATCGTGACTCACAATATGCAACAGGCTGCCCGGGCCAGTGACTACACCGGCTTCTTTTATCTGGGGGATTTGATTGAGTACGACAAGACTGCCAATATTTTCCAAAATGCTAAATTGCAGTCTACCAATGACTATGTATCTGGTCATTTTGGTTAAAGGTGAAGAAACTAAAGGAATGAACTTATGACAGAACCTATTTTGCAAGTCAAGGACTTGTCGGTTTATTATAATAAAAAGAAAGCACTCAATAGTGTCTCCTTGGACTTTATGCCTAATGAAATCACTGCCTTGATTGGACCATCAGGTTCAGGGAAATCTACCTTGCTCAAGGCTATCAACCGCATGGGTGATTTGAATCCAGAAGTAACAACGACAGGTACGGTCATCTATAACGGACACAATATCTATAGTCCTCGGACAGATACGGTGGAGTTGCGCAAGGAAATTGGCATGGTTTTCCAGCAGCCCAATCCTTTCCCGATGACCATTTATGAAAATGTTGTCTACGGCCTGCGGATCAACGGTGTCAAGGATAAACAAATCTTAGATGAAGCGGTAGAGCGCTCCTTGATAGGGGCTTCTATCTGGGATGAGGTGAAAGACCGTTTACATGATTCGGCTATCGGTCTCTCCGGAGGTCAGCAGCAGCGGGTCTGTGTAGCGCGTGTATTGGCTACTCGTCCGAAAATTATCCTGTTGGATGAGCCAACGTCAGCGCTGGATCCAATCTCTGCTGGTAAGATTGAAGAAACTCTGTATGGACTCAAAGACACCTATACCATGCTCTTAGTGACCCGTTCCATGCAGCAGGCTTCTCGGCTTTCGGATAAAACAGGCTTCTTCTTGGGCGGTGATTTGATTGAGTTTAATGAGACGAAAGAAATGTTTATGAACCCAGCTAATAAAGAAACTGAAGACTATATTACTGGTAAATTTGGTTAAAAATTTGATTCTATCAAAAGGAATCAGAAAAAGCTTATGAAAGGAAAATTATGCTTAGAGTACAATTTGAAGAAGATTTACAAAAACTCCATAATCAATTTTATGCTATGGGAAATGAAGTGCTGTCGCAGATTAATCGTACAGTTCGAGCTTTTGTAACCCATGACCGTGATTTGGCTCGGCAGGTCATTGAAGATGATGCGGAAGTCAATGAATACGAAGTGAAGTTGGAGAAAAAATCTCTAGAAATTATTGCCTTGCAGCAGCCCGTTTCTCAGGATTTGCGGACAGTTATTACAGTACTGAAGGCCAGTAGCGACTTGGAACGGATGGGAGACCACGCCGTGTCTATCGCCCAAGCTACCATTCGGATGAAAGGCGAAGTACGCATCCAGTCTGTTGAAGAAGAGATTAAGAAAATGGGCCGCGACGTCAAGGATTTCGTAGAAGAAACCCTCAATGTTTATCTGAATGGCAATGTGGATCAGGCCTATGCTATCGCAGCTATGGATGAAAAAATTAACCAACATTTTGATGATATTCGTGATTTAGCAACTGAAGAAATCAAACATGATCCAGAACTGATTGTGACTGGCCGCGATTACTTTCAAGTCATCTCTTATCTGGAGCGCATCGGAGACTACGCTAAAAACATCTGCGAGTGGGTAGTTTACTTCGAAACAGGTAAGATTATTGAATTATAATAGATAGTAAAAAGACAGGCTAAGCTTGTCTTTTTGTGTTTTAATGAAGAAAACGGTAAAACGAGCTTAAAAGGATAGATGCCTAGCCTTTAGGTAGATAATGGACGAATTGGGATTTCAAAGGACTAAAAACCTAAAATAAACCAGTGTATTTTACCTAGATGATTGAGGAAGCCATCTTTGGCTGAAACGATAGAAAAAGACGATAGGGGACAATACTAAAAAATGATGCTACAATGTGGGAAAGCGATGACTGAAAGCGTTGTTTTATAGGATACTATAATGGAGGTATGGTTATGAAGAAAAAACTTGTTGTCAGTCTGACAATTTTATTCTTTCTAGTTTCAGGAGGGGGATACTGTATGACAAAATGGATTGAGCACCAAAACTCGCCGTATAATGTTAGTGACGTTTTAGACGATAAAGGAGTAAAACTTTACAAACGCGGATTTCATTTGTTGGAAGAGCAACTGGCAACTTATATCAAAGAGTACTATTCAGGAATAAGCAGAATAGAGTTTTCACCTATACTAGTTCGAGGAGGTGACGGACGATATATGTTTCATGCCAATATTGTTCCTATAGTTTATGATGAATATGGAGATAAGGCGTATTTAGGTAAAAAAATTGGAAATCGAACATTTGCTCATTATGATGATTTTAGTAGTATCAGACTCGATTTTGATGGATTGGATGAAGAAATCATTGAAATAAGAGTTGGTAGTGAATTTATTGATATATCTGATAGTAAATGTTTACCTGAAAATGCAAAACTTAATTCTGTTAAAGAAATTGATGAAAATATTGAAGCGCTTGTCAATGCTGGTCAACTAAAAGATGTGGTGAAAAGTGAAAAAGGTAGTCAAAAAGCGGAAATTGTCTATAATACAGAAATTAAGAAAGGAGACCATTTGGAATGGCGTTGACAGATGAAAAAATGCAAGAGCTACAAGTCAATGTGCTTGATATAATAAAAGAAAGCGATGCTGGAAAAGACTATACAATCCCCAGAACTAATCATAAGAATAGGCTAATCAACGAAGTCAACGAAACCACCCAAGCTATTGCTGTTGCACCTCTTGATAAGGAAGGTAAGCCAGATTACAGCCAAACTACTATTGTCGTTGCTGGAACTCAAGCTCCCGGTGGAGACATTAATAATCATGTTTTAGAATCTGGATTCAATGCAGTAATGGCAAGAAATCAATTAACAGAACAGACAAAGGACGTTCGGGAGTTTTATAACCAATCATTATCTAAGGCTAAAAAAATGGCTGGAACAGGACAAGAAGTCGATATTAGTAATATGTCGGGATTTAGTCAAGCGGGACCAGCAGTTGCTAAAGTAGCTGCGGAAATGAAAGTCCAGAAGATTACAAATTTCATGGACTGGGATGCGTGGAATTCGTTGACAAAAAATACAGCCGATTATAGAGGGATTAGTGATGAAGAATTTAATTATCTTAATAAACACTTACATTCATACAGTGATCGGGGGAAAGATTTAACAAGTTGGGATGGTCATGGGGGGATCATTCCGTATGGAAAAGTATTTACTGTAGAGGGAAAACATCATAATGCTGGCTTACTAAAGATTAAAGGTAATAGTCTAGATATTAATTGGTATGTAAAAAATAGTCTTTTCTGTTCCGGCATGACTGAAAAGCAAGTTAGGGAGATTGCTAAAAGAAAAGCTAAGGCTGCTGAAAAATTTGACTTGTCTAAGCTAGAGACATGGTTTGACAGTACAGATCCAGAATCTTATGTAAAAGAATATTTAGAAAAATATGGTTCTTTTACTCCAGAACCTTCTAAGCAAGAACTACTCACTTTAAATAGACAACGCATTGGTGAACTGCACGCTTCCTTGAAGACTAGTTCAGGCAGTCAAACGATTAGTTTGAGAGAGGAGCTTGTTCGAACAAGCGCGCAAACTGCTCAGCTACAAGCTGAGGAATATGAGCAGGCGATCAAAGATAAACTTGCAAATGCCAAGGAAAGTGTCATTCAGCACATAACAGAACTACGATCGGCAGCGTATACGCTGGCTCATAACCTTTCTGGTGGAGAGATAGAGGATTTACTATCCGAGCTGAGCTTTGAGATAGCTTGGAATACTGGAATAGAAGCAGCAACTCTTTCCTCGGCCAACTCATATCAGACGAAAATGACAAGTATAGCAGGTAAATTAAACAAGGCAGCTGATAGAATCGTAGAAATTGACCAAAAAGGCAGCCAGATTTTTGGGGAATTATAGGAGGAAGCGTATGATTGAACCAATTATAGAAGATCGAGCAGAAGCAGAGCGTATCAAAAAAGAGTATCTGAGGATACAGGAACGTCTGGCTATTCAAGGATTAATCTCAGCCAAAAGAGCCACTCTCCTTGAAGAAAGTCGTCTATTGCAAGAATGGCTTACCAATCAGGCTGAGACGATGAAATCATTCTCATCAGTTCAAGTTCCTGCCGATTTGGAAGGTGCTTTTTCCGGATTAGCAGCCGAATCGATTAAGAATGTTTTAACTGAAATCTCAACACCTAATTTAATGAGCCCAATTCTATAGGAGGTTTTATGGATACAAAAAAGCGGATGGCACAATTAGACGATGAACATATAGCATTTCGAAGAAAAGCCAGTGAATTGGAATGGGATTATCACGATATGAAACGGGAGGCTAGAAATTTTTCGGAGGAAATGAGTAATTGGGTTATATCATTCTGTCGTCATAGTTCGCCTGTTGATTCATCTTATATATTAAATCAAATCGAGAAAAATCGAGAAGCTTTTGAGCGGAAAATGAGGCGTTACGAAGATCGACTGAATGAAGTCTGTCAAGAAGAAAATCGCTTGTACAATAAAAAATTGGACGCACTGAAGAAAGAAACAAAGCAATCATGAACTTCACTTTTCCTTTGAGACGAATCTATCAGGCAGGCCAAGCTTGTCTTTTTTTTGTTTTTGGGAGGAGAAAAAGAAAGACGAGGTGAGTTTAAAAGGATTGCTTTATGTTTAAAATCAAAAATCAATTTTGAATCAGTTGATGAGAGTATAAAGTCACTAATTATGGTAAAATAGTAACAGATGAATTTTGAATGGAGGTTGCTTCAATACCAGCCCCTTCAATTAGATGAGGAGAAAAACATGCAAGCAGTTGCACATTTTATTGATACTTTTGTTCCAGAGCACTATGATCTCTTTTTGGATTTAAATCGTGCGGATAAGACTTTCTCAGGAAAAGTTACCATTACTGGTGAAGCCAAAGCTGAGAAAATTTCCTTACACCAAAAGGATTTGACGATTGAGGCCGTAGAAGTGGCTGGACAAGCTCGCCCCTTCACTCTTGATAATGACAATGAAGCTCTTTATATTGAATTGGCAGCAGCAGGCCCTGTGGAAGTAACCTTGACCTATACAGGTAAGATTACAGATAATATGACAGGGATTTACCCATCTTACTATACAGTAGATGGAGTGAAAAAAGAGATTATTTCTACGCAGTTTGAGAGCCATTTTGCCCGCGAAGCCTTTCCAAGTGTGGATGAGCCAGAAGCTAAGGCAACTTTTGATTTGGCTTTGAAATTTGACCAAGCAGAAGGCGAACTTGCCTTGTCTAATATGCCTGAAATCGACGTTGAAAACCGTAAAGCGACAGGCATTTGGAAGTTTGAAAGAACGCCTCGCATGTCTTCCTATCTCTTGGCTTTTGCTGCAGGTGATATGCAAGGAATTACTGCTAAAACCAAGAATGGAACCTTGGTAGGAGTCTATGCGACTAAGGCCCACCCAGCCAGCAATTTGGAGTTTGCTTTGGACATTGCGGTTCGCTCAATTGAATTTTACGAAGAATATTACGGTGTCAAATATCCTATTCCTCAGTCACTCCATGTGGCTCTGCCAGACTTTTCATCTGGTGCTATGGAAAACTGGGGTCTGGTGACCTATCGCGAAATTTACCTCTTGGTAGATGAAAATTCTACGGTATCCAGCCGTCAGGATGTGGCACTTGTTATCGCTCATGAGTTGGCTCACCAATGGTTTGGTAACTTGGTTACTATGAAGTGGTGGGATGACCTTTGGCTCAATGAAAGCTTTGCCAACATGATGGAATACGTCTGTGTTAATGCGATTGAACCAAGCTGGAATATTTTTGAGAATTTCCAAACCACAGGTGTTCCTTTGGCGCTCAAACGAGATGCGACAGACGGAGTTCAGTCTGTCCATGTAGAGGTGAAGCACCCCGACGAAATCAATACTTTGTTTGATCCGGCTATCGTTTACGCCAAGGGAAGCCGCCTCATGCACATGCTTCGTCGTTGGTTGGGAGATGAGGCCTTTGCCAAAGGCTTGAATGCTTACTTTGCTAAACACCAGTATGGAAATACTATCGGTCGTGACCTTTGGAATGCCTTGGGGGTTGCTTCTGGTCGTGATGTAGCAGCCTTTATGGATTCTTGGCTGGAACAGCCAGGCTACCCTGTTTTGACAGCTACAGTAGAAAATGATACGCTCAAACTCTCTCAAAAACAATTCTTTATCGGCGAGCATGAAGATAAGAAACGCACTTGGGTCTTGCCTTTAAATAGTAACTGGAAAGGTTTACCAGATACGCTGGAGACAGAAACGATGGAAATTCCAAATTATTCTGCCTTGGCTGCTCAAAACGAAGGCGCTTTGCGCTTCAATACTGAAAATACAGCCCACTATATCACAGACTATCAAGGCATCTTGCTTGATCATATTTTAGATGCCATTACAGACTTGGATAGCACGAGCAAGCTTCAAGTGGTGCAAGAGCGCCGTCTCTTGGCTGAAGCAGGCAGCATTTCATTTGCTGATTTGGTTCCAGTTATTGAAAAACTGACAGAAGAAACCTCCTATTTGGTTGTCTCAGGAGTTAAAGCCGTTTTGAATGGTCTTAAGCTCTTTGTGGACGAAGGAAGCGAGTGCGAGAAAGCCTATCATGAATTGGTTGTTAAACTTAGCAAATTCAACTTTGACCGCCTAGGCTTTGAAGCAAAAGAAGGCGAAAGTGATGAAGATGAGTTGGTTCGTCAGATCGTTGTAGGAAGTCTGATTGCCGCTGATGATCAAACAGCAAGTCAAGAAGCAAGCCGTATTTTTGCCGCTCATCAAGAGGACTTGGAGAAATTGCCTGCGGCTATTCGCTTGCACATTCTCATCAACCAAATCAAGCATGATGAGAGCAAAGAATTGGCTGACCAATACTTGAATGATTATGTTTCAACAGTTGATGGCAGCTTCAAACACCAATTGGCATCTGCTTTGGCTTACACTAAGGATGCAGAAACACTTGCTCGTATTTTGGAATCTTTGAAAAACAAGGATATCGTGAAACCACAAGATTTGGCAATGAGCTGGTATTTCCCTCTCTTGAATCACCAATTTACTCAAGCTACTGTCTGGACTTGGGCGCGTGATGATTGGGACTGGATTAAGGCTGCTCTGGGTGGCGACATGAGCTTTGATAAATTCGTTATTTATCCAGCGAATGCCTTCAAGACAGCAGAAGCGCTGGCAGAATACAAGGCCTTCTTTGAGCCACAGTTGGATGATATGGCTATCAGCCGTAACATCAGCATGGGAATCAAGGAAATCGCAGCGCGTGTTGACTTGATTGCCCGTGAAAAAGCAGCGGTTGAGAAAGCTATTAAAGAATCAGTCTAGCATAATGAAAAGATCAGATAAAAGTCTGGTCTTTTTGTAATTTTAACTCCCCAATTTTCAGCCTTCTTTAAGAAAAAATTCAGTCCCGTTTAAGCAAGCATCCCTATAATAATCCTAGCATGTGAAGGGATATGAACTTGTGTAATCAAGATTTACATTACTTCATCATGTTAAAATCCATGAAAATATGAAATTTAGAAAGAGGAAAACTTTAAAATGGATTTGGAAAAAATGATTGTAGTTAAGAAGAGTACCAAATGGTGGATGACCGTAGTAGCCAGTGCCTCCTTAGCTGTCGGAGCGGTCGGTGGCTATGGGATTGGTGCTTTGACTCAGAGAAGTCCGCAGCAAAGCTCGGTGCAGGCTACCATGCCGCAGCAAAAGAACCAAGAGGGCAAGATGCCAGGTCAAGGTGGGCAACCTCCTCAAGGTCAGGGGCAAGGAAATGAAAATGGCATGCCGCCTCAGATGGGTGGACAAAACGGTCCCGGAGGTCAGCTCCCTCAAGAAAACGGTCAGCAGGGTGGCTCGCAGCAGGAAAATAAATCAAAAACGAAGCCGTCAAACGCTGACGGTACAACAAAAGATGACAAGAGCAGTGAGACAATAGAAAATAATTCGAAAACAACAAATTCTTAAAGTATTTTCAATAAGTCATGATATAATAGAAAAAGATAGGTTAAGATAAGATGAGAAGTGCTTGTCATGTCTCTATTAAACGAAACGACATAAGCTTTTTCTAAAAAGGGAGGAACAGGATGATTAAGATTTTATTAGTAGAGGATGACCTCGGTCTGTCAAACTCAGTATTTGATTTTTTAGATGATTTTGCAGATGTTATGCAGGTCTTTGACGGTGAAGAAGGTTTATACGAGGCAGAAAGTGGCGTGTATGACCTGATTTTGCTGGACTTGATGTTGCCTGAAAAGGACGGCTTCCAAGTGCTTAAAGAATTGCGTGAAAAAGGGGTAACCACTCCTGTCCTCATCATGACTGCCAAGGAAAGTATCGATGATAAAGGCCATGGTTTTGAACTCGGTGCCGACGATTACCTGACTAAGCCTTTTTATCTGGAAGAGCTTAAAATGCGGATTCAGGCCTTGCTCAAACGTTCTGGTAAGTTTAATGAAAATACCCTGTCCTATGGCGATGTGATGGTTAATCTTTCGACCAACTCGACCTTGGTAGACGGAAAAGAAGTGGAACTGCTGGGCAAAGAGTTTGACTTGTTGGTCTACTTCCTTCAGAATCAAAATGTCATTTTGCCTAAGACTCAAATATTTGACCGTTTATGGGGCTTTGACAGTGATACGACGATTTCTGTGGTGGAAGTCTATGTATCCAAGATTCGGAAAAAATTGAAAGGAACGACTTTTGCGAATAACCTCCAAACCCTTCGCAGCGTCGGTTACATTTTAAAGAATGCTGAATAAACTCAAAAAAACCTTTTATGCGGATGATTTTTCTTATTTCATTCGCTATTTTGGTGTATTCACCCTGATTTTCTCAGCTATGACTCTGATTATTATCCAAGTCATGCGCTCCAGTCTTTATACGACCGTTGATGATAATCTCAAAAGTTTAAGTCAAAGTCCGGCTTCTGTTGCGAGTTTGGCTTATCGGACAACAGGCCAGCAAGAGCAAGATCCGAAGAACCTAGAACATGATCAAGCTCCTGATATCAAGATTGAGGAACCGGGCAGGGCAAATGTCAGTGCCAACACGTTTGCCATTCTTTTGGATGATGATTACCACAATTTGACGGCGCAGAACGGTTTTTTGAACTTTGATTCGGTCAAATTTAACAAGCGTTTTCTTAATCAAATCAAGCAAATTCAGCTGACCAATAGTTATGGACAGGTCGAAAGTTACCGAGCCTATCTGTTTGATATTGACCCAGATGATGAAATTGAACATGTCAAATACGCAGTGGTCATGACTAGTATCAGCCAGCTGGAGCAGACCAGTGAAAAGCACGAGAAGCTGATTGCGATTGTCATGATTAGCTTTTGGGGCATTTCTTTGATTGCTAGTATTTACCTAGCACGGATGAGCGTCAAGCCTCTCTTGGACAGCATGCAGAAGCAGAAGTCTTTTGTTGAGAATGCCAGTCACGAATTGCGGACACCTCTGGCTGTGCTGCAAAATCGTCTGGAATCTCTCTTCCGTAAGCCCGAAGCCACAATCATGGACTCCAGTGAGAATATTGCTTCCAGTCTAGAGGAAGTTCGGAATATGCGTCTACTCACGACCAACTTGCTCAATCTAGCCCGACGAGACGATGGAATCAAGCCAGAATATGGTGTAGTTACGCCCGACTTTTTCACGACGACCTTTTCTAACTACGCCATCATCGCTGAGGAAAGTGACAAGGTCTTTCGATTTGAAAATCTAGTGACAAAATCAATCACGACTGATAAGGTCTTGCTCAAGCAGCTCATGACCATCCTTTTTGATAATGCCATCAAGTACACCGAAGAAGATGGAGAGATTCATTTTATGGCTTTGGCCAGTGACCGAAGTCTGATTTTGCGAATCTCTGATAATGGGCCAGGGATTGCCGGGGACGATAAGAAAAAAGTTTTTGATCGTTTTTATCGGGTGGACAAGGCTCGAACTCGTCAGAAAGGCGGCTTTGGACTGGGACTATCTCTAGCAAAACAAATCGTAGATGCCCTGAAAGGGACTATCACAGTCAAAGACAATAAACCACGCGGAACAATTTTTGAAATCAAAGTGCCTCTAAAGTCGGATATCAGAAAGCGAATCAGCAAAGGCTGAAAAAATTTTCATTTAATTTACAATTTTGACAGATTCTGCGGTATAATAGAGGGAAGAAAATAAAGAGGTGAAGATTATGACAGCAAAAATGCTACACACTTGTTTACGGGTAGAAAATTTGGAGGCTTCTATTGCCTTTTATAAAGAGGCATTCGGTTTCAAGGAACTGCGCCGTAAAGATTTTCCAGAATACGCTTTTACCATTGTTTATCTAGGTTTGGAAGGCGATGACTATGAGCTGGAGCTGACCTATAATTATGATCACGGGCCTTATGTGATTGGAGATGGTTTTGCACATATCGCACTTAGCACACCTGATTTGGAAGGTCTGCACGCCGAGCATGCTGCCAAGGGCTATGAAGTGACTGAACCAAAAGGTCTACCGGGTAACCCGCCAAATTACTACTTTGTCAAAGACCCTGACGGCTACAAAGTTGAAGTGATTCGAGAGAAAAGTCTTTAAAAATAATTAAACTTGTATTTTAGCACTTGTAAGATACAAGTTTTTTAACATCAGAATCACTTTGTGATAGACAGCTTAGGGGAAAATAGATGAAAAGACAAGATAAAAGGAAGCATACTCAAAAAAGGAGATTTTTTCTCAGTCTCCTGAATGTGTTTTTCTTAGGACTTCTTATTTTTGGTGGACTGCGAATCTATGAAATGTTTCAGGAAAGGGATTTCCAGCAAAAGGTCGCAGAAGTGATTGCAAAGGAAGAAAAAGAGCATGCTGGCAATGCTGAGAAGCAGGCTGGAATGATAGGCAGCCATTATGTGGCAGCTTTTTATCCTCTTATGAATGGCCAGCCTTTTCAAAACGCTAAAGAGCAAATGTTACAAGATAGTCAGAGCATTACAGATGACAAGAAAGAGGCTGGAAATATGACTGCCTTGACCTTTTACTACACAGAAGAAAGGTCATCCAGTCTGGCAAATACAAAAGAAATTGTTATTCAAAGGAAAGATTACGACATCATAAAGAGAACCATCAAATCTGAGGAGGCAAGAGAAGTAGCCTCGACGTATATCAATCAAGAAGGTGCAGCAGTCACTTTGGACAAGCTGTTTCAAAATCCAGAAGCCACCAAGGAAATCTTTATAAATGAGCTGACCAGCCAGTTGACCTTTCGGCAGGTTAATGAAACAGAGCAAACAGCGGCTTTGAATGCCCTCCGAGAAATGGATATGAGTCGGTGGAACTTTCATTACGAGGCTGGCTTGTTCTCTATTCGTTTGCCCAAAGAAATCAACGGGGTGACGAGCTTGACGGTACCTCTCTCAAACTTCTACGATCAAATCCATTCTGAATATCTGCAGGGCGATGATTTGGAAGCTTATCATCAATACGAAATCAAACGGCATGAGAAAATGGTGGCTCTGACCTTTGACGATGGCCCAGACAGTAAGACCACCCCTCAGGCCTTGGAAATTCTGAAAAGATACAATGCTAAAGCGACCTTCTTTATGGTGGGACAAAATGTTGCAGCCAATCCAGAACTGGCTAAACGTGTTCATGACGAAGGCCATCAGCTTGGCATTCATACTTGGAGCCATCCAGTCCTGACCAAGCTGCCTCTGGACCAAGCTAAAAAGGAAATCACAGACACGCAGGAGGCTATTTATCAAGCAACAGGAATTCGACCTTTGATTACACGGCCGCCTTATGGAGCGGTTAATGCCGCAGTGCAAAACGCAGTAGATCAGTCCTTTATCATGTGGAATGTGGACAGTCTGGATTGGAAAAATCGCAATACCAGCGCTATCATGCAGGAGGTGGCCAAAACCCAGCCAGGCTCCATTATTCTCATGCACGATATCCATCAGACGACCATTGATGCTTTACCGAGTGTTCTTGAGTATCTAAAGAATAATGGTTATACACTAGTGACAGTTGATGAGCTACTAGAAAATCAGCTTCAACCACATCAGATTTACTATAGCAGAAATTAAGAAAAGCATTGGAAATTCAAGATTTCCAATGCTTTTTGCTTTTCTTATAATTTGCTCAATCCATCTGGTAAAGCCCGTTTATGAGTGTAGCTTTGAGTTAAGGTCTTACATAAAGTTCTTGATTTTTCAGAATAATCTCTCGGACGGAGGCATATTTTTTGAGAGTTTTTAGTTCTTCTGGATGGCTGATGAAAGTGATGACATAGCCTTCTTTGCCCATGCGACCCGTTCGGCCGGAACGATGAGTGTAGGTTTCCAGATCGCGCGGCACTTCGTAATTGACCACGCATTCTAGAGAATCAATATCAATGCCACGGGCAACCAAGTCCGTCGCCAGCAAGAGCGTGATATCGTAATCCTTAAATTTCTCCAGAATGACCTTGCGGAATTTTACATTGACATCGCTGGCTAGGGAGACCGTACTGGCCCCTCGGTACTGAAGCTTTTCTTCGGCGCTGCCCAAATCAGACAGGCTATTGAAAAAGACTAATCCACGAAATTCTTCTACATTGGATAGTTTGCGCAAGAGTTCGACCTTGTCACGTTTCTCCACCTGCATATAGAAGTGCTGGATATTGTCCAGAGTCTGGTCGTCAATGCTGATACGTAGAGTATTTTCGGCAATCTTATCTTGATCGAACTTTGCCGTAGCACTCATGTAAATCAGCTGGTGGTCACGCGGTGCATAATGCAGAATCTTATCAACAAACGCATACTGGGAATCACTGAGAAGCTGGTCAAATTCGTCTAGGATAATAGTGTCGACATTCATCATCTTGATTTTCTTGAGCTTGGTGAGCTCAAAAATCCGACCCGGTGTACCAATGAGGATTTCCGGACCTTTCTTAAGACGTTCGATTTGCCTTTTCTGGCTGTTACCAGAGAGCAGGAGTTGACAGCTCAAGCCCAGAGGTTCAGCCCAAGCCTTGCAGACATCAAAAATCTGTCCTGCCAGTTCTGTATTTGGAGCTAAAATCAAAAGCTGCTGCGCTTTTTTAGGCTTCAATTTCAACAAGCTAGGAAAGAGATAAGCCAATGTCTTGCCCGTACCGGTCGGACTGATGCCTAGCACCGTCTGTCCCTGAGAAATGGGCTGGAATATTTTTTCTTGGATAGCAGTCAGTTCAGCAAAACCCAGCTGATTTAGCTGGTCCTGCCAGACTGTTGGGAATGTTTCTTTAATCATGGTCAACCTCAAATCTAATGCCAGCGTCTTTTCTCATGGCAAAAATGCAATCATGAACGGCAGCAGCAGCCTGCAAATAGTCGCTGTAAAGCTCTTCTTGGCCACCTTTAAGCACCTGAGCAAAAGCCTGAGCCTCTTCCAGCATTTGGTGGTCTGCTTGGCGGATAGCTAGACTTTCTGTCTCTCCATTGAGCTTTAGGAAAATAGCAGAGCGGATATATTCGATACCATCTAAGGTCAGGGTGCCTTGGTCTGTGTAGATTTCAGCTGGCAGGTGGCTGTTGATATTTTTTCCAGCCTGAATGCGGACTTGAAAATCAGGATAAATCAGGCTGCCTGAACCATTGAGATCAACGCTATTTGGCAGTTGCTGAGCTGTGTAGCAGACGCTTTGTGGAGCGTCAAAAAGCAGGACAGCAGCATAAATCGTATAGACCCCCAAGTCCATCAGAGCACCGCCTGAGAATTTAGCAGAAAAAACATTGGGTTCTTGTCCACTCAGCAGGGCTCCCATCTTGGAGGAGTATTTGGCATAGGTGAAATTAGCTCCCCAGATCTTCTTGTCTTTAAGGAAGTCGCGTATGACTGTAAAAGCTGCTTCGTGGTAGTTTCTGGCTGCTTCAAAGATATAAACCTGATGTTCAGCTGCCAGTTTGATCAATTCTTGCCATTCTTCAGGTCTTGATACAGCCGGCTTTTCAACAATGACATGTTTTCGAGCCAAAATGGCTACCTTGGCATGGTTGAAGTGGAGGCTATTGGGACTGGCGATATATACCACATCTAGGTCGGTAGATAAGAATTTAATCATATCGGTGTAGAGGGCGACATTTTCATAGGCTTCTGCAAAACGCTCCGCTGAACTAAGTGTCCGTGAATAGACAGCTGCTAACTCATACTCACCACTTAGTTGAGCTGCCTTGATAAACTCATGGGAAATAAATCCCGTGCCAATGATACCGAGTCTTAACATGCTTTCTCCTTTTGTAATGATTTTCCTCAATTTTTCTTGATTCACCCTTTCATTATATCATGATTTTGGTATAATAGATAGGATAACAAGTAATGGAGAGAACAATGCAAAACAGACCTATTATTATCGGTGTTACAGGTGGCTCAGGTGGCGGGAAAACCAGTGTTTCTCGAGCGATTCTTTCTAATTTCCCTAATGAAAAGATTGCCATGATTGAACACGATTCCTACTACAAAGATCAGTCCCATCTGACTTTTGAGGAGCGGGTTAAGACCAACTATGACCATCCTTTTGCTTTTGATACAGACCTCATGATTGAGCAAATCAAGGAACTTTTGGCTGGTCGTCCAGTGGACATTCCGACCTATGATTATACGGAGCACACTCGCAGCAGCAAAACCTATCGTCAAGAACCGCAGGATGTCTTCATTGTGGAGGGAATTTTGGTCTTGGAAGAACAACGTCTACGCGATTTGATGGACATCAAGATTTTCGTCGATACTGATGATGATGTACGGATTATCCGCCGGATTAAGCGGGATATGGAAGAGCGCGGCCGCAGTCTGGATAGTGTCATTGAGCAGTATCTTGGTGTCGTTAAGCCCATGTATCATCAGTTTATCGAGCCGACCAAGCGCTATGCGGATGTCATCATTCCAGAAGGCGCTTCTAATAAAGTTGCGATTGATTTGATTACCACCAAGATTGAAAAGATTTTGGAGGAAGCAAGAGAAGGATAGAAAGGAAGTCTGGTGTTACACTGGACTTTTTGGGTCAATGATGAAAAAGTTAGTCAAAAGAGAATTTCATTCGCGATCGAAGTTTTTTGCCTGTCTGCTGACCTTTTGCGCAGGCTTTGTGGATGCCTACACTTTTATGGAGCGTGGGGGTACCTTGGTCGCTGGACAAACAGGGAATGTCGTCTTTTTGTCCGTTGAGCTGATTCACCATAAAACTGGAGAAATTGAAGTGAAACTGGCTACCATGCTGGCTTTCATGCTGGGCATTTTCCTGATAACTGTTTTCCGCCCCATTTTCGAGCAGTCATTATGGCGGGTAACCAGTATCTCACCTCTGGTGCTTATCTGTACCTTGGTAGGTTCTATGCCCAATACGGTGCCAAATATGTTTATCGTTCCTCCAATCGCTTTCTGCATGGGAGTTGTTGCGACAGCCTTTGGCGAAGTAGATGGCATTGTCTATAATAATTCTTTTATGACAGGAAATATCAAGAAAACGATGGTAGCTTTTGGAAATTTTGTCCGAACTAGCGAAAAGCCGTATCTGAAAGAAGGTATCTTTTTCGTTGCTTTGTTAGGAAGCTTCATCACCGGAGCTATTATTTCTACTTACCTCATCCAATTTTACGCTTTGCGAACGATTTGGATTGTTGCAGTGATTCTTTTTGCTTTCATGATGTTCAGGCTCACTCAGTATGTGAGAAGGAGTCGCTGAACATTTCACCAGTACGAGTGTCGCTCTGCTGGTTTATTTTACCTTCAATAGTTAAGAATTTTCTATACTGAAAAAATATTCTGAAAATGCTAGGTTATTTGTTGACAGCCCAATGATACTGTGTTAAAATACTAGCAATAACATTTCAAAAGGAGTCAGTCAAACATGAAGTCAACCCAATTTTCAAACTTTGCTTTGTTGTTGCGTTACTCGGGCTAGTGCGAAAGCATTAGTCCTGTTTGGCTTACCAAGCGGGAGTAAATCAACATCTCGCTTGCCTTCAAGCGAGATGTTTTTTGTTTTTATACTCTTCGAAAATCTTTGTTAGGATGTGCTTTGCTAAAACTAGCTAAAAGTTCAGTTTACGGTTTCATCTATTAGCGACAATGATTTTCTCTAGCTGTTTTAAACGATAAAGAAAGAGGGATGTTTATGCGCAAAATTGAATTTCTAGATACCAGCCTTCGGGATGGTGAGCAGACACCGGGAGTAAATTTCTCCGTTAAGGAAAAGGTAGCCATTGCCAAGCAACTAGAAAAATGGGGCATTTCTGCTATTGAGGCTGGTTTTCCAGCTGCTAGCCCAGATTCATTTGCGGCTGTGCAAGAGATTGCTAAAGTCATCACTAAAGCTTCCGTCACTGGTCTGGCGCGTTCGGTTAAGTCTGATATTGATGCTTGTTATGAAGCATTAAAGGATGCCAAATACCCGCAAGTCCATGTTTTCATCGCGACCAGTCCCATTCATAGAGAGTTCAAGTTGAAAAAATCCAAGGAAGAGATTTTAGCAGCTATTAAGGAGCACGTTTCCTATGCTCGCTCCAAGTTTGAGATTGTAGAGTTTTCACCTGAGGACGCGACACGTACCGAGCTGGACTTTCTGCTCCAAGTTGTCCAGACAGCAGTTGATGCGGGTGCTAGCTACATTAACATTCCAGATACGGTTGGTTTTACTACACCTGAAGAGTTTGGCAATATCTTCAAGTATCTGATTGACAATGTCCAAACGGAACGTGAGATTATCTACAGTCCTCACTGTCACGATGATTTGGGAATGGCAGTAGCCAACAGCCTGTCTGCGGTCAAATACGGAGCTAGGCGGGTGGAAGGCACGATCAACGGTATTGGTGAGCGCGCTGGTAATGCCGCGTTGGAAGAAGTAGCAGTTGCTTTAGAAATTCGTCAAGACTATTACCAAGTTGAGACAGACATTGTCCTTAATGAAACGATTAACACTTCTGAGCTGGTGTCCCGCTTCTCAGGTATTCCAGTGCCTAAGAACAAGGCAGTCGTTGGTGGAAATGCCTTCTCTCATGAATCCGGTATCCATCAGGATGGCGTCCTTAAGAATCCATTGACCTATGAAATCATCACGCCTGAGCTGGTTGGAGTCAAGAGCAATTCACTACCGCTTGGCAAGCTGTCTGGCCGCCATGCCTTTGTCGAAAAACTCAAAGAACTGGCTCTGGACTTTGCAGAATCTGAAATTAATGATCTCTTTGCTAAGTTTAAGGTCTTGGCTGATAAGAAAAATGAAGTCACGGATGCTGATATTCGGGCTCTGATTGCCGGAACAACGGTCGAAAATCCTGAAGGCTTCCACTTTGATGATCTGCAGTTGACGACCAATGACGACCATACTATCACAGCGGATGTGCAGTTGGTTAATGGCGATGGTGAGACAGTCAGCTGTGTGGCGGAAGGCAAAGGAAGCGTTGAAGCCATCTTTAATGCGATTGACCAATTCTTTAACCAGTCTGTTCAGCTTTTGTCTTATAATATTGAAGCGGTGACGGATGGTATCGACTCTCAGGCTCGCGTCTTGGTAGCTGTTGAAAATACCGACACTGATACGATTTTCAACTCTTCTGGTATTGACTTTGATGTTCTTAAGGCCAGCGCCATTGCCTATATCCATGCCAATACCTTTGTGCAAAAGGAAAATGCTGGTGAAATCGGCCATCAGGTATCTTACCGCGATCTGCCTGCAAATAATTAGAAGGAAGCGACTATGACAAAAGAAATTGTAGCTCTGGCGGGCGACGGTATCGGCCCAGAAATCATGGAGGCTGGTCTCCAAGTACTGGCTGCTGTTGCGGACAAGTTCGGCTTTACTTATCATGTTACGGAGAAGGCTTTTGGGGGTGCTGGTATTGATGCGGAAGGGCATCCTCTGCCTCAGTCAACTCTAGAAGCGGCCAAGGAGGCGGATGCTATTCTCCTAGCAGCTATTGGTAGTCCCCAGTATGATAATGCCCCAGTTCGACCGGAGCAAGGCTTGCTCGCTCTGCGTAAGGAGCTTGAACTCTATGCCAATATCCGTCCAGTTAAGATTTTCGATGCTCTTAAGCATTTGTCGCCTTTGAAGGCAGAGCGTATTGCTGGCGTGGACTTTGTGGTCGTGCGCGAGCTGACTGGTGGGATTTATTTTGGTCAGCATATTTTGGAGGACAAATCTGCGCGTGATATCAATGACTACAGCTATGAAGAGGTGGAGCGAATTGTCCGTAAAGCCTTTGATATTGCGCGTGGTCGCAGAAAGCGCGTGACCAGTATTGACAAGCAAAATGTACTAGCAACATCCAAACTCTGGCGCAGAGTAGCCGATGAGGTGGCCAAGGATTATCCAGATGTGACCTTAGAGCACCAGCTGGTGGACAGTGCTGCGATGCTCATGATTACCAATCCTGCTAAGTTTGACGTTGTAGTAACGGAAAATCTCTTCGGGGATATTCTATCAGACGAGTCCAGTGTCCTGTCAGGAACGCTGGGAGTTATGCCATCGGCCAGTCATTCGGCAGCTGGACCAAGTCTTTACGAGCCTATCCATGGTTCTGCTCCAGATATTGCAGGGCAAGGCATTGCCAACCCTATCAGTATGATACTTTCTGTGGCCATGATGCTGCGGGGTAGTTTTGCAGAGCTTGAAGTGGCAGAGGTGATTGAAGCAGCGGTTGAAAAGACTTTGGCTCAGGGGATTTTAACCCGAGATCTTGGCGGTCAGGCAGGGACAGCTCAAATGACGGAGGCAATTATTAAGAACTTATGAAATGGATAGTAACGGGTATTTGCCTGCTATGGAACCTTGTCGTTTTCCTGCTTTATGGCTGGGATAAGCGAAAGGCTAAAAAAAATCACTACCGCATTCCCGAGAAGACCTTGCTCTTGTCAGCTTTGGCAGCCGGAGGTTTGGGCGCTTTATTAGGCGGTCGTCTCTTTCATCACAAGACCAGAAAATGGTATTTTTGGCTGGCTTGGATTGGCGGAATAATAGTGGAAATTGGAATTTTATATTACATATGGAGAAGCTAGTATGGCTGGAAAATCAATTTTTGATAAGCTTTGGGACAGGCATGTCATAACAGGCCAAGAAGGGCAACCCCAGCTTATGTATGTGGATCAGCATTATATTCATGAAGTAACCAGCCCTCAGGCTTTTCAAGGCCTTCGAGATGCAGGGCGCAAGGTTAGACGGCCGGATTTGACCTTTGGAACCTTTGACCATAATGTTCCTACGGTCAATATCTATGATATTCGGGATGTGATTTCCAAGGCTCAGATTGATAAACTTTCTGAGAATGTCAAGGATTTTGGCATTGAGCATGCGGCTCATGGATCAGAGTTGCAAGGGATTGTCCATATGGTTGGGCCCGAAACAGGCAAGACTCAGCCAGGGAAATTTATCGTTTGTGGCGACAGTCACACGGCCACTCACGGAGCCTTTGGAGCTATTGCTTTTGGAATCGGTACTTCGGAGGTGGAGCACGTTTTTGCCACGCAGTCCATTTGGCAGGTCAAGCCTAAGAAAATGTTGGTCCAATTTACCGGGGTGCCACCGAAAGGCGTCTATTCTAAAGACTTTATCTTAGCTCTGATTGCCCGATATGGTGTGGCTGCAGGAGTCGGTCATGTGGTCGAGTATGCTGGGGATGCGATTGACCATCTGACTATGGAAGAGCGCATGACTATCTGCAATATGTCCATAGAGTTTGGTTCTAAGATGGGCATTATGAATCCCGACCAGAAGACTTATGATTACGTTCAAGGGCGGCCGGGAGCACCTAAGGACTTTGAGGCAGCAGTAGCTGATTGGAAGACTCTGGTCAGTGATCCCGATGCTGTCTATGATAAGGTCATTGAGATTGATGTCTCCCAGCTGGCACCTATGGTGACTTGGGGAACCAATCCTTCTATGGGAGTAGAGTTCGGCGCGGCTTTCCCTGAAATCCGTGATATGAACGACGAGCGGGCCTACAATTACATGGACCTCTCCCCGGGTAAGAAAGCAGAAGATATTGATCTAGGTTATATCTTTATCGGCTCCTGTACCAATGCTAGACTCAGTGACTTGCAGCTGGCAGCTAAGTTTGTCGCTGGCAAGCAGATTGCTCCCAATCTGACAGCTATCGTCGTACCAGGCTCTCGTCCGGTCAAGCGGGCTGCTGAAAAGATGGGACTGGATAAAATTTTCATGGATGCAGGCTTTGAGTGGCGTGATCCGGGTTGCTCCATGTGTCTGGGAATGAATCCAGATAAGGTGCCAGACGGAGTCCACTGTGCTTCGACCAGTAATCGGAACTTTGAGGATCGTCAGGGATTTGGCGCTAAGACCCATCTTTGCAGTCCAGCTATGGCAGCAGCGGCAGCTATTGCCGGGCACTTCGTAGACGTCCGCCAGCTACCGGAGGTCCAGTAAGGAAGTTATATGGAAAAATTTACAATCTACACGGGGACGACGGTACCCCTCATGAACGATAATATCGATACAGACCAAATTTTACCTAAGCAGTTTCTCAAGTTGATTGATAAAAAAGGTTTTGGCAAGTACCTCATGTATGCTTGGCGCTATCTGGACAACCAGTACACCGAAGATCCTGATTTCGTCTTTAATAGACCAGAGTATCGCAAGGCGACTATTCTGATTACAGGGGATAATTTCGGAGCGGGTTCCTCTCGAGAGCATGCTGCCTGGGCCTTGGCTGACTACGGCTTTAAGGTAGTCATTGCTGGATCTTTCGGGGATATTCACTACAACAATGAGCTCAATAACGGCATGCTGCCAATCGTCCAGTCGCTAGAAGTACGGCAAGCCTTGGCTAATCTGAAGCCGACGGATGAAATGACGGTGGATTTGGAGCAGCAGAAGATTTTTTCACCGGTGGGGGACTTCTCTTTTGACATTGATGGAGAATGGAAGCATAAGCTCCTCAACGGTTTGGATGATATTGGCATTACGTTGCAGTATGAAGATTTGATTACAGAATACGAAAAAAATCGGCCATCCTATTGGCAGTAACCTTATCTTTGCTATATTGAGAAAATTCTGAAAAATCCTTGTTTTCGCTAAATTTATATGGTAAAATAAATCTTAATTTAATAGAAAAGGAAGAAACTTATGACAAAACACATTCAATGGAACGGACAGCTTTCACAAGAAGGCTATGATATTCTCAAAGGTGATGGTGGTTGTATCGTTTGCCCGACCAAGGTGGGTTACATCATCATGACCAGCGATAAAGCTGGCTTGGAGCGTAAGTTCGAAGCTAAGTCACGTAACCGTAATAAGCCAGGTGTTGTCCTCTGTGGCAGTATGGATGAGCTCCGTGCTTTGGCTCAGCTAAATCCGGAAATTGAAGCTTTTTATCAAAAGCATTGGGATGAAGACATCCTCTTGGGCTGTATCCTTCCATGGAAGCCAGAAGCTTTTGAAAAGCTCAAAGCCTATGGCGACGGTCGGGAAGAGCTGATGACAGATGTTCGTGGCACTAGCTGTTTTGTGATTAAGTTTGGTAAGGCGGGCGAGCAGCTGGCAGCTAAGCTTTGGGAAGAAGGCAAGATGGTCTATGCTTCCTCCGCTAACCCATCCGGTAAAGGAAACCGCGGCAAGGTCGAAGGGATTGGCGAGCGCATCGAAAATGCTGTTGACCTCGTCATTGAAGCAGATGACTATGTGGCCTCTATCCAGCCAGACAAGACCATTGAAACTCGCTATGAACAAGGCGTTATGGTCTCCATGGTGGATAAAGATGGAAAACTGATTCCAGAACAAGGTGGCCAACGTTCCATCTCACCAGCACCAGTAGTCATCCGCAAAGGCTTGGACATCGACAAAATCATGATGCACCTGTCTGATACCTTTAACTCATGGGATTACCGTCAGGGCGAATATTACTAAGATAAAAAAGCTCAGTGTGAGAGGGGGATTTCCTCTTTACACTGAGTTTTTTGTTTATAATTTCTTTTATTTTTCCTATAATTATGCTATGATAGAAAATGATATATTAACAGATTACAAACCTATTTAAGTTATACTCATAAAATAATTTTAAAAGACAGTAATAGGTTATAAAATTGGAGGTGTTTTATTAATGAATAATAATAACTTTTATTTTGTTGGTACAAAATTTGGAAATGATGATTATCTTGAGCATTTTAATAAAGAAGGGAAGTGGGAACTAGGATGGCATAATGATGAAGAAAATAAACAGTATCAAAAAATGCTAAAATTATTCAATAAAATAAAACAAGGAGATATCTTATTTGCCAAGTCTTCATATACAAAAAAGCATAATCTACCTTTCTCAAAGAAAAGTGAAATGAAAGTCTCTGTTATGAAAATTCGTGGTAGGGGTATTGTAAAAGAGATTCTAAATGATGGGCATACAGTGATTGTTGATTGGGAACAAGGCTATTTAGAACGGGAATGGTATTTCTTAACTAGCCAAGAAACAATCTGGTGTCCCTTAGATAATAATTATCGAAAGAAAGAAGCAAATCAGTTAATTGATTTTGCTCTGAGTGATGACATTAAAGAGCAAGATTATAATTATTTCTTAAATCATCTTGATTGGAAAAGGTATAAAGTGGAAAACGATGTAAACAGTAAACAAAAAGTGGACTCGATGAAATATGCTAACGTATTAAAACAATCAAAAAACCTCATCCTCCGTGGTGCTCCTGGTACGGGAAAAACCTATCTTGCTAGACAAATTGCAAGGGAGTTGACTGGAGGAAACGAGGAACAAATCGATTTTGTACAATTCCATCCCTCTTATGACTATACGGATTTTGTAGAGGGTTTGCGGCCGCTTCCAAGTGATGATGAGCAGATTAGCTTCGGCTTGCAGGATGGAATTTTTAAGAAATTTTGCGAAAGAGCTAAATTAGCGCAAAAGACAGGCGGTCAGGATAATTTTGAGGAAGCCTGGGAATCTTATTTGGAGTTTATAAATACCACTGAAGAGAAGGAGTATTTAACAAAGACATCTTACTTGTCAGTTAATAGCAGGCAAAATTTATCTGTCAATTATGATAGTGGAGCATCTGGATGGACATTGCCTCGACATTATGTTTATGAATTATATAAAAATAAGAATTATGATAAACAAAGATATTATAAGAGTGGCGGGAAAACAGTTCTAAAAGTCTTGAAAGAAAGGTTTGCATTAAAAACTTATAAAGAAGCAGCTGAAATATCAAGTATTAAAAACTTCGTATTCATCATCGATGAAATCAATCGTGGTGAGATTTCTAAGATTTTTGGTGAACTTTTTTTCTCCATTGATCCGGGCTATCGTGGTAAGGATGGAGAGGTTTCGACCCAATATGCTAATTTACATGAAACTAATGAGAAGTTTTATATTCCTGAAAATGTCTACATCATCGGAACGATGAATGATATTGATCGTTCGGTGGATACCTTTGATTTTGCCATGCGCCGTCGTTTCCGCTTTGTTGAAATTACTGCTGAAAGTCAGCTGGGAATGCTTGATGAACATCTTGGAGATGGTGCTGAAGAAGCGAAAATGCGTCTAAGAAATTTGAATGCTGCTATAGAAAAAGTAGAAGAGCTCAATAGTCATTACCATGTTGGACCAAGTTATTTCCTTAAGTTGCAGGAAGTAGACTTTGACTATGAGTTGCTCTGGTCTGATTATATTAAGCCGCTCCTAGAAGACTACTTGCGAGGTTCTTATGATGAGGTTGAAACTTTGGAAACTTTGAAAAAGGCATTTGATAAGACAAGCAATGAGCAAACCAATCAGTCAATAACTGGTGATAATGAAAGCAATGGAAATGGCGATACGGATAACAGATAATCAGCAACTTATAAAAAAAGAGGATTTTGTTGAAATCTACCCAAAAATTAGTCAGGTACTTTTAGATAGAACTTTAGAAAGTCTTTCTCAAGAGGATGGTATTTTCATTTTTCCAAATGACTTGAAAAATACTTCTGACTTGGACAAGGAACAGAAAATTTTTGAAACTGTAAATCAGAACATTAAGACAGGAAATGTGATTGGTTTTCTGGGTTACGGTCAGGAAAGATTAACGATTTCCTCTCGTTTTTCAAATGCTAATAACGACTATTTTTTGCATTATCTCTTGCAGAAGGTCCTCAATATCAATCTCACTAATTTGGATGTTGGTTTATCTAGCGAAGATAAACTCTATCAACTATTGGTTTACCTCTTCCCAAAATATCTGCAAGCGGCTTTGAGAAAAGGGCTTTATAAGGAATACCAGCGATTTTTCCATAATGATAGCCATGTAAAGGGAGCGATTGATGTAGGAAATCATCTTAAGAAAAATGTTCCTTTTGTGGGAAATATTTCCTACACTACTAGAGAGTTTGCTTATGATAATCCATTGATGCAGCTGATTCGACACACCATTGAGTATATTAAGAATCAGAAAATAATTGGGAGTGGAGTATTTGATGCTAATCGTGAAAATGTAACAGAAATTATTCGTGTGACTCCGTCTTATAAACTAGCTGATCGTGTTAAGATTATCAGACTAAATCAAACTAAACCTGTCCGTCATGCCTATTTTCGAGAATATAGAAAATTACAGGAACTCTGTCTGTTGATTCTGAGTAGCGAAAAGCACGGTTTAGGACTTCAAGAGCAAAAAATACACGGTGTTCTCTTTGATGTTGCTTGGCTTTGGGAAGAGTATGTTTACACCTTGTTGCCAAAAGGATTCATCCATCCACGAAATAAAGAAAAGACAGATGGCATTTCTGTATTTAGCAGTCATGGTCGAAAAATTTATCCAGACTTCTATTATAAAGATTTAAAAATCGTACTAGATGCCAAATATAAAAAGCTAGAATTTACTGAAAAAGGAATCAATCGTGAGGATTTATATCAACTGATTTCCTATACATACATTTTAGAAGCTAAAACAGCCGGTCTTATTTTCCCAAGCGTGGGGAAGGTTGTTGATAACGACATAGGTAAATTATCAGGTTGCGGGGCGCTCTTGAAAAAGTGGTCTATTCTTATTCCTCAAGAAGCTGAAAATTATGACCATTTTGTTCAACAGATACATCAATCGGAAACAATAAATTTTAAATTTTAAAGTAGGTTCAACCTGCTTTTTTCTTTACCCCAGTCTAAAACTATTTCCAAATAGAACAAAAATCTTGACAGATGGAACGATAGGTGTTACAATAGAGGAAATTCGATATAGAAATAAATTGGAGGAATCATGAAGGATAGTCATTTAGTTGCCCATCATATTCGTTTGTTGAATGGGCGGATTTTTCAAAAGTTACTGAGTCAGGATCCTGAAGCTCTTTATCGGAGTGAACAGGGCAAGATTCTCACGGTGTTATGGAATAGTGAGACAGGTTGCGCTACAGCCACAGATATTGCACTAGCGACGGGACTTGCCAATAATACGCTGACAACTATGCTGAAAAAGTTGGAAGAGCAGGATTTGGTGACCTTTAGTCAGTGTGGTTTAGACAAGCGAAAAAAATATGTCAAGTTGACAGAGCGTGGTTGGTCTCAAAAAGAAGTTGGCCATCGTATCAGTCAAAAACTGGATGCGATTTTTTATAAAGGCTTCTCAGAGGAAGAAATTCGCCAGTTTGAAAGTTATCAGGAACGTATTTTAGCGAACCTTAAAGAAAAAGAGGGATAAATCATGTCAAAACAAGTTGAAAATGCACATAATCTATACATTCATGCCATTCAAGACGGGTGTGTTGCTGAGGCTCAAGCCCAATCTGTAGGAGATACTTATATCCAACACTCGACAGGTGTGCCTGATGGGAAAGAAGGTTTTGCGGCTTTCTTTGCAAATTTCTTTGAGCGTCATCCCGAGCGTGAGATGAAAATTGTTCGCACCATTGAAGACGGCAATCTAGTCTTTGTCCATATCCATCAATATCTTAATGGTGGAGAAGCTCAATGGGTGACGACAGATACTTTCCGTTCTGATGAGAATGGTCGTATTGTGGAGCATTGGGATGTCATTGACTACTATCGCGCTCCAGAAAATGGGCAGTTAGATCAGATCTTTGGGGATTTTGAAGACATGGATTTGGACAAGACAGTAGCAAATAAAAAAACCGTTCGTCGTTTCTTGACAGAAATCTTTCAAAACGGCGAACTAGAGCAGTGGAATGATTATGTGGCAGAAGATTTGATTCAGCATAATCATGAGATTGGCCAAGGAAGTCAGGCTTATAAAAACTATGTTGCAGAGCATGGGCTTACTTTTGACTTTGTTTTCCAGCTTTTGGGACAAGGAAATTATGTGGTCAGCTATGGGCAGACTCAGATAGATGGGGTGGCTTATGCCCAGTATGACATCTTCCGTTTAGAGAATGGATTGATTGTGGAGCATTGGGACAATAAAGAAGTCATGCCTAAGGTAGAAGACTTGACGAATCGAGGGAAGTTTTAAAAGGAGACACTAAGATGAAAGCTGTGCTTGTCAAGGAAGCTGGAGGACCAGAAGTTTTGCAGGTTGTGGAAGTTCCAAAACCGGCTGTTAAAGAAGGTTGGACATTGGTCAAGGTACAAGGATTTGGAATCAATCATAGCGAGGTTTTTACTCGTCAAGGACTATCGCCCTCCGTTCAATTTCCACGGATTTTAGGAATTGAATGTGTGGGACTTGTAGAGGAGACCAATCGTCCCGATTTGCAGGTCGGGCAGCAAGTCATCTCCATCATGGGAGAAATGGGGCGTGCTTTTGATGGTGGTTATGCTGAGTATGTTTTGCTACCAGATGAACAGGTTTATCCTGTGAGGACAGAGCTTGCTTTGGAAAGTTTAATCGCACTGCCTGAAACCTACTACACAGCATTTGGCTCTTATATCAATCTCAAGATTGAGGAGGGAGACCGAGTTCTGGTTCGGGCAGCGACTAGTGGTGTTGGGCTTGCTTTTGCGAAACTTCTCAAAGGACAATTTCCAAATGTCTATCTAGCGGGAAGTAGCCGTAGTCTAGCCAAGGAAGAACGACTAAAGGAAGTAGGATTTGACCAGGTGATTTTGGACAAGGATGGGGTCTTGCAGACGGAAGAGCGGTTTGACAAGATCTTGGATCTTGTCGGTCCGAGCGATATTCTCGATACATTTGCTCGGACGGCAGATGGTGGTATAATCTGTTCTTGTGGCTTGCTGGGCGGTCAGTGGACTATTCCAGACTTTAACCCTATTGAAATGCTTTACCGTAATCTCTACTTGACTACCTTTGCTTCTGGCAATGTATCTCGAGATAAGCTACAAGCTTTAGTGGACTTTGTGGAGCGTTATCGGGTGGATGTGCGACCTGAAAAAGTATTTTCTATTGAGCAAATCCAGGACGCTCATGCTTATCTGGAAAGTAGCCAGTCTTTTGGCAAGGTTATCGTAAAAATTGAGGACAAACAATGATTGAATACAAAAATGTAGCGCTACGCTATACAGAAAAAGATGTCTTGAGAGATGTCAATTTACAGATTGAGGATGGAGAGTTCATGGTTTTAGTGGGTCCTTCTGGGTCCGGTAAGACAACAATGCTCAAGATGATCAACCGCCTCTTAGAGCCAACAGATGGCAATATCTATATGGATAGCAAGCGCATCAAGGACTATGATGAGCGTGAGTTGCGCCTTTCCACAGGCTATGTCTTACAAGCGATTGCCCTCTTTCCAAATCTAACGGTGGCTGAAAATATTGCTCTCATTCCTGAAATGAAAGGATGGAGCAAGGCAGAGATTCAGCAGAAGACCGATGAATTGCTGGAGCTAGTAGGCTTGCCTGCTGAAGATTATGCCCAGCGTATGCCGAGTGAGCTGTCTGGCGGTGAGCAGCAACGGGTGGGTATTGTCCGTGCCATTATCGCCCAACCCAAAATCCTACTGATGGACGAGCCTTTTTCAGCTCTTGATGCCATCTCGCGTAAGCAATTGCAGAGTTTGACCAAGAGTATTCATGACCAATTTGGGATGACAACAATCTTTGTGACCCATGATACGGACGAGGCTTTAAAGTTAGGGAATCGGATTGCTGTTTTACAGGATGGGGAGATTCGTCAAGTGGCGACACCTGAGGAAATCTTATCTGCACCTGCGACCAGTTTCGTAGCAGATTTATTTGGAGGTGTTCAACATGGCTAATTTGATTTCTACCTTTCAGGAGCGCTTTAGCGAATGGTTGGCAGCCTTAGGGCAACATCTCCAGCTGTCTCTTCTGACCTTATTAGTGGCCATCTTCCTGACCATTCCGCTCGCTATCTATCTTCATAGTCACAAAAAAGCAGCCAATTGGGTGCTGCAAATTGCAGGAATTTTTCAAACCATTCCTTCAATGGCCTTGCTGGGACTCTTTATCCCTCTTATGGGGATTGGCACACTGCCGGCACTGACTGCTCTGGTGATTTACGCTATTTTCCCGATTTTAGAAAATACCGTCACGGCTTTGAATGGGATTGATCCTAGTTTAGAAGAAGCTGGAATCGCCTTTGGGATGACCAAGTGGGAGCGACTTAAAAAGTTTGAACTACCTCTAGCTATGCCCGTCATCGTTTCTGGAATTCGGACGGCAACGGTAATGATTATCGGGACAGCAACTCTAGCAGCGCTTGTCGGAGCTGGTGGACTAGGTTCTTTTATCCTTCTAGGAATTGATCGTCGCAATGCCAGTCTAATCTTGATTGGAGCAATTTCCTCCGCAGTTTTGGCAATTCTTTTCAATAGTCTCCTTAAATGGATGGAAAAGGCTAAGCTTCGGACAGTATTTACAGCTTTTGCGGTTTTAATCCTCGGCCTCGGTGCTTCTTATACACCGAGTCTCTTTCCCAAGCAGGAGAAGGATCATCTGGTTATTGCTGGGAAATTGGGTCCAGAGCCAGAGATTCTTATGAATATGTATAAACTCCTTATTGAGGAAAATACGGATATGACTGTGACAGTCAAACCTAATTTTGGCAAGACCGACTTCCTTTATCAAGCTCTAAAAAAAGGTGATATTGATATCTATCCTGAGTTTACCGGTACGATTACTGGAACTCTTTTACAGCCTGCTCCAAAGGTCAGCAATGATGCTGAAGAAGTTTTTGAAGCAGCACGTGATGGAATCAGAAAACAGGATAATCTAGTCTTGCTCAATCACATGGCTTATCAAAACACCTATGCGATTGCAGTACCTAAGAGTGTTGCTAAAGAATACAATCTTAAAACCATTTCTGACCTTAAGACAGTCCAAGACAAGCTCAAGGCAGGCTTTACCCTAGAGTTTAACGACCGTGAAGATGGGAATAAGGGTTTGCAATCTCTATATGGCCTTAATCTTAATGTAGCGACCATGGAGCCAGCCCTTCGCTACCAAGCTATCCAGTCGGGTGATATTCAAATCACGGATGCCTATTCGACTGATGCAGAACTTGCGCGTTATGATTTACAAGTTTTAGAAGACGATAAGCACCTTTTCCCTCCTTATCAAGGAGCCCCTCTCCTGAAGGCTGAATTGCTCGAAAAACACCCTGAGTTGGAAGGTATTCTCAATAAGCTGGCTGGTAAAATTACGGAAAGCCAGATGAGCCAAATGAATTATCAAGTTGGCATTGAAGGTAAAAAGGCCGAAAATGTTGCGCGTGATTATCTGGTCAAGGAAGGACTTTTGAAAAAATGAGAAATAAAAGTTAGACTCGTAAGGTCTAGCTTTTTTGCTTACTTGAGGATAGCCAGACTACGGATTGGAGGAGATGAGTTGATCTCTTAGTCAGGAAATCTTCATCTATTTTTGGTATAATAAGGTATTAATGCATGGAGGTGTTTCGATGGCATCTAGTCAAGAATATTTGGATTTTATTCTGAAGCAACTGGAGGGCTTAGGGCAAGAAATTAGCTTTCGCAAGATGATGGGGGAATATTTGCTCTATTATCGAGGTCGCTTATTCGGCGGGATTTATGACAATCGCTTGCTGCTCAAGCCAGTCCAGCCAGCTCTGGATTTTTTTGAAAATCCGGTTTATGAGTCTCCTTATCCAGGCGCAAAGCCAATGCTTTGTATAGAAGTAGAAGATGCTGCCATTCTCTGTAATCTGATTGAAGCTGTCTACCCTGCCTTACCAGCACCTAAAAAGAAAAAATAAACTTTCCTTTACAATAGATATTAGAAAAAATTTCCGTTTAAATAGACATTTTTTAAATTTTCCTTTATAATGGACTTAAAGGAGGTTTGGTATGCTTTATATTGCTCTTATTGGAGATTTAATAGAATCCAAACAGCTAAAAAACCGCAAGCAGGCGCAGCAAGAGCTGCAGGAATTGATGGCAGTCTTGAACCAAGATTATCAGGCTTACCTGGTGTCGCCTTTTACCATTACGACAGGAGATGAGTTTCAGGCTTTGTTGCGCCCTAATCCTGAAGTCATGCGGCTCATTGATCAGATTGTATTAGGATTTCCCCACCCGATTCGCTTTGGCCTTGGTCTAGGTGAGATTGTGACCGAGATCAATCGCGAGCAAAGTATTGGTTCGGACGGTCCGGCCTACTGGAGGGCACGCGCAGCCATTGAGGCTATTCATGAGAAGAACGACTACGGCAGCAGTCGCTTGGCGGTATCCTTGGGCGATGAAGAGCTCAGTCAGGCGGTCAATACAGTGCTGGCAGCTACTTCATTTATCCAGAGTAAGTGGAATGCTAGCCAAAGAGAGGTGCTGGAGCAGATGCTCATGGAATATATCTATGATGAAAATTTTTCTCACGGGGAAATAGCAGAGCTGCTGCAGATTAGTCCCAGTGCGCTTAGTAAGCGGCTCAAGTCGTCTGGACTGAAGATCTATCTGAGAAATCGTCGTTTAGCTATGAGAATGATTTTACAGGCAGCAAAGGAGGCTGAACAATGACAAATTTTATGGGATTTTCAGAATTTTTCATGCAGAATCCGATTCTCGTATTGACTTTGCTGGCTCATGTGCTAGCTGATTTTCAGCTTCAAAGTCAGAAGATGGCTGACCTTAAAAGCCGGCGGTTGAATTTTTTGATTCTCCATTTGGGGATTGTTCTGCTGCCCTTGTTATTCTTGGGCTTGCTCTTGCCTCAGCGTCTTGTGTTTTTCGCCTTGGTCTGGCTCAGCCATGCACTTATCGACTTTTTGAAATACAGATTAAATTCTTTGATTGTCCGTCGCCATGCGCAAAAGTTTGCCTTTTTATTGGATCAGCTCTTGCATCTGATGAGTATTTTTGCCCTTTATTTTCTCTTGCGACAGCAGCAAGTTTCGGCTCCTCACTGGCTGTCCGAACACTACCTCATGTTGCAGGCCCTCTTTTTCTTTGCCCTTACTGGTAAGCCAGTCAATATTCTCTTTAAACTTTTCTTCAGCAAATACCAGTCTGGGGAAGACGGTGGAGAGACTATCGCAGGAGCTGGTGCTATGATTGGGATTTTAGAGCGCTTGATTATGGGGCTTTCCCTTATTTTTGGGCAGTTTACAGCGATTGGTCTGGTCTTCACGGCTAAGTCTATTGCTCGTTATAATAAAATTTCTGAAAGCCAGTCCTTTGCAGAATACTATCTGATTGGCTCACTATTTAGCATGATCAGCGTTTTACTGACTTATGGCTTGCTTTATTGGTAATAAAAAAGGAGGACTGGGATATGATGCTCAGTCTTTACTTTAATTCTTATTTTCTATAAAGAAAGGAGAAGTCACATGGCAAAAGCCTTAGAAGAGATGTCGTTAGAAGAATTATGGCAGTTGTTCCCCATTTTCTTAGAGGAGCACGATAAGGACTGGTCAGTTTGGTATAAGGAGGAAAGCAGAAGAATACAAAGCTTTTTGCCACCAAATCAGTTATTTAAAATGCATCATATCGGTTCCACAGCTATTGAGGGGATATGGGCTAAGCCGATTATTGATATTCTTTTAGAAATTCCTCAAAATGCAGATATGGAGAACATCAAGAGAGAATTGTTGGAGCAAGGCTACCTACTTATGTCAGAGTCAGAAGGCCGCATGTCTTTTAACAAGGGCTATACACTTCAAGGCTTTGCTGAGCGCGTTTTCCACTTGCATCTGCGCTACTATGGAGACCATGATGAACTTTATTTCCGAGACTATCTGCAAGACCATCCAGCTGTCGCCAAAGACTATGAGCAGTTGAAATTAATCTTATGGAAAAAGTATGAGCACAATCGGGATGCTTATACGGCAGCTAAAACGGATTTCATTAGACAGTACACTCAAAAGGCCAAAAAGCTTTATGAGGGAAGATATGAAAGAAGCTATGATTTTTAGATTTGAGCTGACGCTTACTTACTTTTTCGTTAATCAATTCAGCAAATTAAGAGACCGTTAGGTTTGATGGACTGAATGATGCTAAAACCTAGGATTGCTACTTCTTGCTGGGGCAGTAGATTTGTGCATACTTGACAATCCCCTAACCAGCAAGTTTTTCAATCCATCAATGTAGAGAAAGGAGTAGAGAGAAATTTGAGAAAAAATGACAAATTGACAAAGGATAAACACGGAAGAAGACAAGGGACATTGAAATTTAAGCAGTCTTTTTATATAATAATAGTTATATAAAAATTATAGCGAGGTTTTTTATGCAAAAAGAAGATTGGTTAGATTATTTTGAAGCTATTAATGGTCGTTCAGCGACTGAAGAAGAAATTGCCCAAGCTTTAGTAGCAGGGGAATTTCAGGTGTCATCTGAATCAGTTCAAACTCCCGAATTTACAGTATCTCAGACGAATCCGACAGTTGAAGCTGAACAGGGCCGTCCTCAGGTAAATGCTTCTGCTCCGGCATCAGAGCCAGTAGTCTCGCAAACTGCTGCTGAGCAACCTTTTAGCTCGCCAGCATTTAACCAAGCAATGCCTAAGCAAGAAGCGCAGTATGCTGAGCAGACTTATGTTAACCCTCAGCAAGTTCAGCAGCCGTTTGCTCAGCCTCAAGGCCATCCACAGCAGTACCATAACCAGCCCAACCCAGTCCAACAGCAGTTTAATGGTCAGGGGCAACAGTTTGGTCAACAACAATATAATCAGCAAGCCTATCAACAGCAGCAAGCATTTCAAAATGGATCTCAAGAGCCGTTTGGTCAGCAAGCCCAGTATGCTCAGTTGCAGCAAAATCAGTTTTCGCAAACGATGAAAGCTTTCTGGGTTTGGCTGCTTTCAGCTTGGAAATCACCGACTTCTGAAGTGGAAACAAAATCCAGCAATGGCTACATCGCCTTGGGATTGCTGAGTTTTCTCAGCGGAACCTCGCTCTATCTTTCTATTTTCCGTACAGCGAGCTATGTATACTCAGCTGTACCCTTTCATCTAGCTGGCAGTGCGTCGTTTGATTTCAAGCATTTCTTCCTGTCCGTTTTATCAGCAGCTTTTTCTATTTTCTCCATTATCCTAGGCGGTTTTGTCGTGAAACGCTTGATTTACAGAGATGATAGCTTTACCTTTAACAAAGCTTTTGACTGGTATGGCCGTCTTTATGCAATTGTTTTACCAATCATCACACTAGCGGTATTGATGAATCTTTTAGAAGCGCTGGCTTTGGGTATCTTACTGAATGCTGCTGCTATTCTTTTAGTAGGTATCGGCGCCACCTTTGCTCTTATTTTCTCTAAGAACAATTCTAATTTAGATCCATTCTACAAATACCTGCTAGCTATTGTGGTAAATGGAGTGATTGTCTTTATCTGTGGCTTAATTTCTATGGTAATGCTTAGCGGACTATAAAAGAGACTAAACAAGGGAGAATATAATGGCAACAAAAGAAAAATGGGTGGAACTTTTTGAAGGGGTTATTGGTCGCAAACCTAGCCCTGAGGAATTTATGGCTGCTAAAGCGGTAGACTTTGATTTGAAAAGCATTCAATCCATTGCTGGCCGCTCACAGAAAAGCAGTGAACAGCCAACAAATAGTGAAATAACTCCAGAAGACATTCCTGGCAAGGAGAAAGTTGATGAACAGGCAGCATTTGAGCCAGCTCAGGAGTCTACTCTCAAGCAGACTTCTGAGCAGGTAGCTACCCCTCAGGAAATCTGGCTGACAGCCTTTCACGAGGCTTTTAAGCGCCAGCCTAGTCCAGAAGAGTTTCAGATGGCTCAAAGTCAAGGTTTTTCGTCAATTCCAATTCATTCAAAATTGACTGAAAAAAATAATCCAAGCCAGCTGGATATTAAAAAGGACAAAAAGCAGATTTTTAAGAAAAAAGTGGTCTTATCCAGCTTGGGCTTACTAATCTTGATTTCCCTGATAGGTTCTTTCTTCTATCTCAGCTCGGTTACTGGGGTTAAAGCGATGACGGATAAATTTGCCATGGCAATTAAGAATAAGAATTATGACCAAGTAGCTAGTCTGCTCTCCACAGATAGTGATAGATGGACTCGGGCGGAAGCCAAAAACCTTATCTCCTATCTGAACCGGAAAGATATTAATATCGAGACTGAGTTGAGCAATATTGAAAAATCCAATGGTGAATCCAGTTTTACTGATGAAAATGACAATCAAATCCTCGGTGTTGCTAAAACAAGCAAGAAGTTTGGAATCTTTCAAGAGTATCGAATGCTTGCCTATCCAGTTAAGGTCCGTATTACGACGAATCTTGATGGGGCGACTATCAAACCCGGCGATAAAGAAACAATCAGCTTGAAAAAAGATATCCAGATTGAAATAGGTGATTTCCATTTTACCGAGCAGGACTTTCTTCTCAAAGGAAAAACGGAGATTGGCAATGTTGAAACCAAGATAAAGCTAGATTTGGACAAGGCTAAGGACAATCAGCTGGATCTCAGCCTCAAATCTGAAAAGAAACAGCTCAATATCACTATGCCGAAGGAAACTTCAACAGCGACAGGATATAAGATTATCGTCAATGGCAAGGAAGCTGGCGACAGTCTATCTCCTGAAGTTCAGGTCATCCCTGATCAGGAATTAGAAGTTTATGCTAATTTTTCTATTAATGATGTCAGCTTCACTACAAATAAGGAAAAAGTAGTAGCAAAAGATGATAGAATTGAAGTTGTTCTTACAGTATCTAACGATGTTGTAAAACGTATCAAGGAAGTGGAAGCAAGTCAAAAAGCTAAAGAAGAGGAAAAACGGAAACAGGAAGAGAAAAAAGCTCAGATTTCTATTTTTCTTAGTGATTATCGGAGCGCAGTGTTTGACTCAGTTTCCAGTCGCTCTAACTATTTCTCTAAATATTTTGATACCTCTAGTGCTGCCTATAAAGAAATGGTTAACTGGACTACCGGTGGTGGAGTCCAGAAGGCGAAGATCGATTACTACAAGCCGGGAGCTCTTGAAATTCGAGAAGTCAGAGAAGAAAAGGGTTCCTATATTGTCACGACCTATGAAGATTTTACAGTGTATTATATTGATAACACACCAAACAGCGTCAATCGTAAGAACAAGGTTTACTACCTCAAGCCAGTAGGAAATAGCTTTGTTATTTATGATATACAAGTATCAGAGGAGTAGAAGATGATGAGCAAATATACAAAATTAATGTTACTCAGTTTGACGATACTGACTCTAGGAGCTTGTTCTTCTCATAAAAAAACTGAAGGCAGCGGTGAAACTAGTAAAGAGCTCTCTACTAAAGTGAGTGAGTCTTCTAATGAATCTCAAATTAGCTCTAATAGTACAGATAAATCAGGAGAGATTGAGGCAGAAAAGGCTCATTCTGGTCAAGTTAAGACCATAGACAAAGGTGTTTCTTACAATGGAAGTTACTATAGTATAAAAGGGAAGTATGATGAAATTGTTATTGTTAATAAACATTATCCTTTGTCTCCCAACTATAATCCTGGGGAAGATGCCACAGCAAAATCAGAATTATTAAAATTAATTGCTGCCATGCGGGCTCAGGGCTACGCCATCAGTGATCAGTACAGTGGTTTTCGTAGTTATGAGACACAAGTCGGTCTCTATCAAAGCTATGTCAATCAAGATGGTCAAGCAGCGGCAGACCGATATTCAGCAAGACCTGGTTACAGTGAGCACCAGTCAGGCCTGGCCTTTGATTTGATTGATAGCAGTGGAAATCTAGTACAAGAAGCTGGAGCAAGCCAGTGGCTCTTGGACAACGCCCATAAATATGGCTTTGTCGTGCGTTATCAAGTCGGGAAGGAATCTTCTACAGGCTATATGCCAGAAAGTTGGCATTTGCGCTATGTTGGGAAAGAAGCCAAGGAAATAGCGGAGTCTGGCCTATCCTTAGAAGAGTATTACGGCTTTACAGGTGGAAATTACGTAGATTAAAAACGTCGGGTGCTTCAGCGAACTGATTCCACAGTTGATTATCTATAAGAAAAAGAGGCTTAGAACCGTTTGTAAAGGTTCTAAGCTTTTTTAGGATTTTTGTCAACCATAGCGGGTGGCAGTGAGGGAAATCAGTCTTAGCTAGCAAAAATCAAACCGCAAAAAAAGCCATCCCGATTTCTCGAAAATGGCTTTGTATCAACATTCTTTGTAATGTCAATACGGTTCTTATTTGAGACCGTATTTTTTGTTGAAACGATCTACACGTCCATCTGCTTGAGTGAACTTTTGACGTCCAGTGTAGAATGGGTGTGAGTCTGATGAAATTTCGACACGGATCAATGGGTAAGTTTCGCCTTCGAATTCAACAGTTTCGTTAGAACGCTTAGTTGAACCGCTAAGGAACTTGTAGCCAGTAGTAGTGTCCATGAATACAACTGGGCGGTATTCTGGGTGAATGTCTTTTCTCATTTTTAAAAAATCCTTTCTGCCATGGTCTCTTTGCGAGCCATAGATTCGTTACTTTGATAGTTTATCAAATTATGCTCCATTTGACAAGCCTTTTGGATGATTTTCTTACTTTTTTGCAGTTTCCTTTAATTTTTGGTAAATCAATTCTACTTCGTCTTTTGAAAAGGCCTTGGCGCCGCTGGCAAGTGGGTGGCCACCGCCGTGGTGTTGCTTAGCAATTTCATTGATTGGGGTGAACTTACTGCGCATGCGAACACGGTAATGTCCGTCCGATTGCTCGACAAAGATTGCCCACATCCGGACATCCTCGATGCGTCCAGGGGCAGCTACGATAGCTGAGGTATCTGCATCTGTCAGGTGATTGTCTTGTAGTAGTTGCTGTGATAGGATAATCCGCGCAGCACCATTTTCATCAATTTCCAGATTGTCATAAACATAGCCTTGTAGTTTAGCAACTCGATAAGTGATGGAATCCATTTTACGGGAGAGTTCGGAAAAATTAAAGGGATATTGGCGGAGTTTTGCAGCTACTTCAAATGTGCGGGAGCTGGTGGTCGGATAAAGGAAACGTCCTGTGTCGCCGATAATTCCAGCATAGAGGAGCTTGGCTATGTAGTCATTTACCTCTAAACGGTTTTCAAAGGCGAAAAGAGCGATGATCTCACTGGCGCTGCTGGAAGCTGTATCGACCAGACGAAGATCTCCGTAAGCATCATCGTTGGGGTGATGGTCAATTTTAATCAAGAAGTCCCCCTTATTGTAGCGTTGATCATCAATACGGGGCGTGTTAGCCGTATCACAAACGATTACAAGGGCCTGTTCATAGTCAGCATCTGTCACTTGATCCATCTTGGCCAGCCAAGTAAGGGTTGGCTCGTCGTAACCAGCTACTTTGATAGATTTTTCTGGGAAGTTGAGCTGGAGGAGTTTTTGCAGGCCGACCTGACTGCCAATAGCGTCTGGATCGGGTCTAACATGACGATGGATGACGATTTTATCGTATTCCTTGATTTTTTTCAAAATTTTGTTGTAGGTATTCATAGCTAACCTCGTAGACTTTCTCTATTTATTATAGCATAAGAGTTTTTATTTTTAAAATAAAAAAGATGTGTTATAATGAATGAAGATTATAATTTGGAGGAAACTATGACCTTAGCGAAAATTGTATTTGCCAGCATGACTGGAAACACCGAAGAAATTGCCGATATTGTGGCGGATAAGCTAAGAGAACTGGATGTAGAAGTTGAAGTGGATGAGTGTACCACTGTCGATGCAGAAGATTTCTTGGAAGCAGATATTACGATTGTAGCGACCTATACTTATGGTGACGGCGAGCTGCCTGATGAGATGATGGACTTCTATGAAGACTTGTCTGGACTAGATTTGTCGGGTAAGGTCTATGGAGTAGTTGGTTCTGGAGATACTTTCTATGATGAATTCTGTAAAGCTGTAGATGATTTTGATGCAGTTTTTGCTGGCACAGGTGCTGAAAAAGGTGCGGAAAGTGTCAAAGTGGATTTGTCAGCTGAGGACGAAGATATTGAGCATCTAGAAGCTTTTGCGGAAGAGTTGGTTAATAAAGTTTAAAATGATAAATATGGGAAACGGCTACGGCCGTTTTTGTTTTGCACAACTCTTATTTTCTGACAATTCTCATGATTAGGAGTATAATATAGGTAAGCGCTATCCATAGTACAAAGGAGGACCCTCTATGAAAGAACGCGACTATGCCTTTGGCTTTCATGATGATGTTAAGCCGCTCTTTTCAACTGGTAAAGGTCTGACCGAAGAAGTAGTTCGAGAAATCTCAGAAATCAAGAATGAACCTCAGTGGATGCTGGACTATCGTCTGCACTCCTTGGAACTCTTTCATAAGCTGCCTATGCCCGACTTTGGCCCGGATTTGGCAGGTATTCGTTTTGATGACATTATCTATTATCAAAAGCTGACCGGAGAGAGAGCTCGCAGCTGGGATGAAGTGCCAGATGAGATTAAGAAAACTTTTGAACGTTTAGGTATTCCTCAGGCTGAAAGGGAGTTCCTATCTGGTGCAGTGGCCCAGTATGAGTCGGAAGTGGTTTACCACAATATGAAGGAGGAGTTTGCCAAACAGGGCATTATCTTCACCGATACGGATACAGCTGTTCAGGAATATCCAGACTTGGTCAAGCAATATTTCGGGACAGTGGTTTCAAATGCAGAACATAAGTTTGCTGCTTTAAATGGAGCTGTTTGGTCGGGCGGCACCTTTATCTATGTGCCCAAGAATGTCCAGTGCCAAATTCCTGTTCAGACTTATTTCCGGATTAATGGTGAAAATGCTGGTCAATTTGAGCGTTCACTCATGATTATTGAGGAGGGGGCATCTATCCAGTATATCGAGGGTTGCACAGCACCGACTTATACGACCAACAGTCTGCATGCTGCGACAGTCGAAATCATTGTCAAAAAGGACGCTTTTTTCCGTTATACAACCATTCAAAACTGGTCGGACAATGTCTATAATCTCGTAACGGAGCGGGGGATTGTTGATGAAGGCGGTACCTTAGAGTGGATTGATGGGAACTTAGGCAGTAAGGTCAATATGAAATATCCTTGCAGTATTCTCAATGGTCGAAATGCAAGGACTTCTGTCCTTTCCATGTCTTTTGCAAACTACGGTCAGCATTTGGATGCGGGCTGCAAGGTCTTTCACAATGCTCCTAAGACATCCAGTACCTTGATTTCCAAATCGGTGGCCAAGGATGGCGGCAAGACGGACTATCGTGGTCAAGTTCGATTTGGCAAGAATAGTGCCGGCTCCAAATCTCATATCGAGTGTGATACCATTCTCATGGACGGCGAGTCCAGCTCTGACACCATTCCTTTTAATGAAATCCATAATTCAAATGTCGCGCTAGAGCATGAAGCCAAGGTTTCCAAAGTGTCTAAGGACCAGCTCTACTACCTGATGAGCCGAGGCATCAGTGAAGAAGAAGCCACAGCTATGATTATCAACGGATTTATGGAACCCATTACCAAAGAACTTCCAATGGAATACGCCGTCGAACTCAACCAACTCATCAACATGAGTATGGAAGGCTCAGTTGGTTAAAAAGGTTCGGGGAACCTTTTTAATCTGTAGATAAGAACCGATAGTAGTCGGTTTTCCTTGAGATAAGCCTAACGGGTATTTTTAGGTTGTGGATAAGAACTCGCTTCTGCGAAGTTCCCTTTAATCTAAGTTCTGTGAGCCTGTTTTAGATTGCGTATGGGAGGCAAAATCAAGTGAGATAATAGGGATTTTCAATTATTTGACCTTGCTGTTTATTTGGAGTAATGCTAGAACATTTTCCTAATTTTTGATATGATAGATAGAACACAAGGAGGAAGCTGATGAATTTAGAAGAAATTAGACAGGAAATTGACCGAGTGGACGATGCCCTAGTTGCCTTGCTGGAAAAGCGCATGAATCTAGTTGGACAAGTAGTGGATTTTAAAAAATCGACTGGAAAGGCTGTTTTGGATAATAAGCGCGAAGAAGTGATTATTTCTAGGGTTGCGGATAAAGTGGAAAATAAGGACTATCAAGCAGCTATCGTTGCGACCTTTTCAGATATTCTGAAACATTCTCGTACCTTTCAGAAGCAGCAAATCAGATGAAAGAAATAAAAAACTCTCTGGCTATTTTCTTGGCAGCCATGCTAGGCGGTTGGCTTCGATATCAGGCTTCTTTATTGATTACATTTACAGGGCATTTTCCACTGGCCACGCTTTTAGTCAACTATTTAGGAACCTTCCTACTAATCTATTTGATTAAAGGTTATTTAACAAGCAAGCAGGTTACCAAACGTTTGCTCCTAGCTTTGTCGACAGGATTTTGTGGCGGCTTGACGACTTTTTCGGGTCTTCTTTTAGACTCACTCAAATTGCTGGATTTAGGCCGTTATCCAGAATTATTCGTGTATTTATCCTTGAGTATCGGCGGCAGCCTTTGCATTGCTTTATGGGCTGGAAGGAAGGTGGCCGCATGATTTGGTTTTTGCTCGTTGCTTGCGGTCTAGGAGCTCTTGTCCGTTACTTTTTTTCTAAGGTCAATAGCAGAGCTGCTCTGCCAGCAGGCACCTTGATGGCTAATGTACTGGGAGCTTTTTTGATTGGATATTTTTATAATCATATCCAAGATAAGCAACTGTATAGCATTTTGGCAACAGGTTTCTGTGGCGGTTTAACAACTCTTTCCACCTTTAATGCTGAATTAGCAGAGCTGTTTTCAGATAAGAAGAAATTTAGCCTCTATCTGATGCTGACCTACCTTTTAGGATTTTTGGCGATTCTTTTAGGAATTTTCATCTAAAAATCTTTACATTTTTTAAAATTTTGATATAATATACTTTGTGCCTAATGGAAGCACAAAAAAACGGCTAATCCGCTGCGGTCCAGAACCTTAAGATTAGTAAGATAGGAGTAGAAAAATGAATCCATTAATCCAAAGCTTGACTGAAGGTCAACTTCGTACTGATATCCCTGCATTTCGCCCTGGTGACACTGTCCGCGTTCACGCGAAAGTTGTCGAAGGAACTCGCGAACGTATCCAGATCTTTGAAGGTGTGGTTATCTCTCGTAAAGGTGCTGGCATCTCAGAAAACTACACAGTTCGTAAGATTTCTAACGGTGTAGGTGTTGAACGTACTTTCCCAATCCACACACCACGTGTTGATAAGATTGAAGTCGTTCGTTACGGTAAAGTTCGTCGTGCTAAATTGTACTACCTTCGTGCATTGCAAGGTAAAGCAGCGCGTATCAAAGAAATCCGTCGCTAATCTTAGAAATGACTCTGTCACTTGGCAGAGTTTTTCTCTAGTCCCCTTAGTTCAATGGATATAACAACTCCCTCCTAAGGAGTAGTTGCTGGTTCGATTCCGGCAGGGGACATATGTTATATTTAAATAACCCTTGAAAACACTGGATTTTCAAGGGTTTTTAGTATCTACGCCCCCAATCTGCCCCAAAAGTTTCAAAAAATTTTCTCACTCGATTATGATTTTTTCTTTTTGTTGTTCTAACTGATGGGTGTATACTTCTAAAAGCTCAAAACAGGTTGACATATCGAAAACTAGATAGATGATGAAACCGAGCTGTATACAGTTGGTCGCGGAACCCTTAATGCCTCACTTTTTGCGAAAAAATTGAAGAGGAGCGTAGACAAGTGGGTGTTCATCAAATCAGTCTAGAACAGCTACAACAAGCTCATTTTCTTCTGGTGTTAGTGCAAGTCTTCAGTCGAAAGGAGTCAGATGGCCTGCCGTCATTACCGAGTAACGAGAGTAATATCAGTCTTTATAGCTGCAGATATAGAGATATAGAAGAATGGAAAATGAGCGCTATAGCAAATGTTGTAGCGTTTTTTAGTAAAAAGTAACAAAACTCCTCATTAATCTATTGAATTTTTGAGTTTTTAAGTTTACAATGATATTAATATAATGTTTAATGAGGTGGAGTTATGAACGGAAAAATTTTAGGATTAGATATCGGTGTGGCTTCCGTCGGTGTCGGAATCTTAGACAAAAAAACTGGTGAAATTATTCATGCTAGTTCACGGATTTTCCCAGCGGCTACTGCTGACAGCAATGTAGAGAGACGAGGTTTTCGCCAAGGACGGAGACTAGGACGCAGAAAAAAGCATCGAAAAGTTCGCCTAGCTGACTTGTTTAGTGATACGGGTCTTATAACAGATTTTTCAAAAGTATCCATCAATTTAAATCCATATGAACTGCGCATTAAGGGATTAAATGAGAAATTAACTAATGAAGAATTATTCATTGCTTTGAAAAATATTGTCAAAAGGAGAGGGATTAGTTATCTTGACGATGCTAATGAAGATGGTGAGTCTTCTTCCTCAGAGTATGGCAAGGCTGTTGAAGAAAATAGAAAGCTGCTCGCAGATAAAACACCGGGACAGATTCAGCTGGAACGTTTTGAGAAATACGGACAGGTTCGAGGTGATTTTACTATTGAAGAAAATGGGGAAAAACACCGTCTGCTTAATGTGTTTTCTACCTCAGCTTATAAAAAAGAAGCAGAGCGAATCTTGACAAAGCAGCAAGACTATAATCAAGATATCACAAATGAATTTATCCAGACTTATTTAACGATTTTAACTGGAAAACGTAAGTATTACCATGGACCAGGGAATGAAAAGTCTCGTACGGATTATGGACGCTTCAGAACAGATGGAACAACTTTGGATAATATTTTTGGTATTTTGATTGGAAAATGTACTTTTTATCCAGAGGAATACAGAGCTGCTAAAGCTTCTTACACGGCACAGGAATTTAATTTACTCAATGATTTGAACAATCTGACTGTTCCAACAGAAACTAAGAAGCTTAGTGAGGAGCAGAAGAGACAAATTATTGAGTATGCAAAAGGAGCTAAAACTTTAGGTGCTGCTACTTTGTTGAAGTATATAGCAAAATTGGTCGACGGATCTGTAGAGGACATAAAGGGATATCGGATTGATAAAAGTGAAAAACCAGAAATGCATACTTTTGATATTTATCGAAAAATGCAAACATTGGAAACGGTCGATGTTGAGAAACTATCTAGAGAAGTTTTAGATGAGTTGGCTCATATCCTCACACTCAATACGGAACGTGAAGGAATCGAAGAAGCGATTAAAGTATCATTTATCAAAAGAGAATTTGAGCAAGATCAGATTGCTGAATTAGTTTCATTTAGAAAGTCTAATAGTTCCTTGTTTGGAAAAGGCTGGCATAATTTTTCAATCAAATTGATGACGGAATTGATTCCAGAGCTGTATGAAATATCTGAAGAGCAAATGACAATTCTTACACGATTAGGCAAACAAAAAACAAAGGCAATATCAAAACGAACCAAGTATATTGATGAGAAGGAATTGACCGAAGAAATTTACAATCCAGTAGTTGCTAAGTCAGTCAGACAAGCAATTAAAATCATAAATTTTGCTACAAAAAAATATGGTGTCTTTGATAATATCGTTATTGAAATGGCGCGGGAAACTAATGAAGAGGATGCAAAGAAAGACTATGTGAAGCGTCAAAAAGCCAATGAAGATGAGAAAAATGCTGCAATGGAAAAAGCAGCTCATCAATATAATGGAAAAAAAGAACTACCAGATAATGTCTTTCACGGGCATAAGGAATTGGCGACAAAGATTCGACTCTGGCATCAGCAGGGAGAAAAATGTTTATATACTGGAAAAAATATTCCAATCAGCGATTTAATTCACAATCAATATAAATATGAGATTGATCATATTTTGCCACTATCTCTTTCATTTGATGATAGTTTAGCAAATAAGGTACTAGTTTTAGCAACAGCCAATCAAGAGAAAGGACAGCGCACACCATTCCAAGCTCTGGATAGTATGGATGATGCATGGTCTTATCGAGAATTTAAAGCTTATGTGAGAGGAGCCAGGGCACTCAGTAATAAAAAGAAAGATTACTTGCTGAATGAGGAAGACATTAACAAAATTGAAGTCAAACAAAAATTTATTGAGCGCAACCTAGTTGATACTCGCTATTCTTCTCGAGTAGTTTTAAATGCTCTTCAGGATTTTTATAAATTAAACGATTTTGATACCAAGATTTCAGTGGTGCGCGGACAATTTACTTCTCAACTTAGGAGAAAGTGGCGGATTGACAAATCACGTGAAACTTATCACCATCATGCAGTCGATGCATTAATTATCGCGGCTTCCAGCCAATTAAGACTTTGGAAAAAGCAGGGTAATCCTCTAATTTCGTACAAGGAAAACCAATTTGTGGATTCTGAAACAGGGGAGATTATTTCATTGACTGACGATGAGTACAAAGAATTGGTATTTAGAGCTCCTTATGATCATTTTGTTGATACGGTAAGCAGTAAAAAATTCGAAGATCGTATTTTATTTTCCTATCAAGTGGATTCAAAATATAATCGTAAGATTTCTGATGCAACAATTTATTCCACAAGAAAAGCAAAGTTGGGTAAAGATAAGTCGGAGGAAACCTATGTATTGGGTAAGATTAAGGACATATATACTCAAACGGGCTATGACGCTTTCATAAAGCTTTATAAAAAGGATAAAAGTAAATTCCTGATGTACCATAAGGATCCAATAACCTTTGAAAAAGTCATTGAGGAGATTTTAAAAACTTATCCTGATAAGGAGATAAATGAAAAAGGAAAAGAAGTTGCTTGCAATCCCTTTGAGAAATATAGACAGGAAAATGGTCCTCTTCGAAAATATAGTAAAAAAGGAAAAGGTCCGGAAATCAAGAGTCTGAAATACTATGATAAAAATATTCCAGAATCATTTATTAATATAACTCCTCATAATAGCAAAAATAAAGTTATTCTTCGTCAATTAAATCCATGGCGTACAGATGTCTATTTTAATCCAGATACTAAAAAATATGAATTATTAGGATTAAAATATGCTGATTTGCAGTTTAAAAAGGGAACTGGGAACTATTCTATAACTCCAGAAAAATATTACGAAATCAAAGAAAAAGAAGGAGTAAACGAACAATCAGAATTCAAATTTACCTTATATAAAAATGATTTGCTTTTAATTAAGGATACAAAGAGTCATGAACAACAAATTTTTAGATTTTTATCTAGAACAATGCCAAATCAAAAGCACTATGTTGAATTAAAACCTTATGATAAAGGAAATTTTGAAGGTAAGGAAAAGATTAAAGTATTTATTACAACATCTAATGGTCGCTGTTTAAAAGGGGTAGGAAAAGAAAACCTCTCCATCTACAAAGTTCAAACAGATGTTTTAGGGAATAAACGTTTCATCAAAAAAGAGGGTGATGCTCCAAAACTCGAATTTGAAAATAATCTTTAAAAAGAGTTGCAAATAGCTCTGCAATATATTATAATAGTAATTGTAAGGGACGCCTTACACAGTTACTTAAATCTTGCAGAAGCTACAAAGATAAGGCTTCATGCCGAAATCAACACCCTGTCTCTTGGCGGGGTGTTTTCGTGTTGTAAAGGGGAAATTGATGACTTGGAGAATTGTACATGTATGTCAAAGTGAAAAAATGAGGTTAAAACTAGATAATCTCTTAATCAAGAAAATGGGAGAAGAATATACCATTCCTTTGAGTGATATTTCTATCATAGTGGCAGAAGGAGGAGATACAGTTGTTACGCTTCGTTTACTGAGTGCTCTAAGTAAATACAATATAGCTTTAGTCGTTTGTGACAACGAGCATCTGCCAACCGGTATCTATCATTCTCAAAATGGGCATTTCAGAGCTTATAAGAGGCTACAAGAACAATTGCTTTGGACGCAGGAGCAAAAGGACAAGCTGTGGCAAATTGTTACTTATTTCAAGATTAATAATCAGCAGGATGTGTTAGCCATGTTTGAGAAGGATTTAGCTTGTATTCAATTATTGGCTGACTATAAAGACCATATTGAGTTAGGCGATAAAACAAATCGAGAAGGTCATGCGGCTAAAGTTTATTTCAATGAATTATTTGGTAAAAAATTTGTGCGCGTAACCCAACAGGAAGCAGATGTTATCAATGCAGGTTTAAATTATGGTTATGCGATTATGAGAGCTCAAATGGCAAGGATTGTGGCTGGTTATGGATTAAATCCCTTGATTGGAATCTTTCATAAAAATGAATACAATCAATTTAACCTAGTAGACGATCTGATGGAACCTTTCAGGCAGATTATTGATGTATGGGTTTATCATCATTTAAGAGAAGAAGACTATTTGAAATATGAATTCCGATTAGCTTTAACGGATTTATTAAATGCAAAGATTCGTTATGGCAAGGAAAATTGCACTGTGACTGGAGCGATGGATAAATATGTGAAGGGATTTATCAAATGTATTGCGGACAAAGATACAACAAAATTGTACTGTCCGATCATCTCAAGTTTGGAATGGAGTAAATAAGATGAGGTATGAAGCGATGAGATTGATTTGTTTTTTTGATCTTCCTATGGAAACTAATCAGGAAAAGCGAACCTACCGTAATTTTCGTAAAGAATTAATTGCAAATGGTTTTGAAATGCTCCAGTTTTCTGTATATTATCGAACTTGCCCTAATCGTAGCTTTGCTGGTAAATTCCACAAGAAATTAAAACAAAGTAATTTACCTAGTGGAAATGTTCGATTGCTGGCTGTGACGGAAAAACAGTTTTCTGAAATGGTTCTGATTATTGGTGGTAAGACCAAGCAAGAAGAAGTAGTCAGTGATAATAAGTTGGTAGTCATATGAAACTATATTTTAAGCACCCTTATAAGGAAAACCTATCCATTAATTTTGGAAAATTTACGCAGGTTGTTGGTGAAGACCAACAGTTGAAGTATTATATTTGGCAATTATTAGTCTGGTATTTTGGTGGTAAAAAATACAACACAGAGGACTTAACACTATTTGAGCAAAGCGAGCCAGAAATTTGTACAGAAGAGATGATCATAAAAAGAAGTGAGTATAAGATTGTTTCAATTTCAAATATTCAGGATTTGATTGAGCAGATGGATTACAAAAAGGGAACAGTTGCATTTGATTTTTTAAAGTCTAAACTGGATAACCTAGAAGTGATAGAACAAATTGATTTTATTAATGATAAACTAGATCAAATATCGGCTATGGTAAATAAGCAACTCAATTTTCAAATTGGCGATATTGATTATCATACTGAAAGTGTCTATCTGAATGTAGAACAACTGATTTTAAAAAATTTTCTTCCATATTTTGGAATGGGAGATAAAAATATTTCCTTTGAATTTGTCGAAAATGAAACCAAGTTTTTAATATTCTTGGCAATGCTGCAAGAAACACTTTTAAAAACTAATCAGAAAATAATTCTGCTTTTGAGAAGTATGGATGATTATCTGACTTATCAATCTTTTGTAAAGTGTTGTGAGCACCTCCAAATGATGACAGAAAAATTTCCTAATATTTATGTAATCTCTTTTCCTTCAAATGAAGGCTACCTTTATATCAACAGAGAAAATATGGAATTTGTCAATATTATTTCTGGTTTTATAGAGCATTACTATGAATTTCGGTTTATGTATGAAAGTTTTGTACAGCGTTATCCCTCCAACGAGATTCCCAATGAAGAAGAATTTTTAATTTCCTTGCAAAAAATTTCTCCTTATTTATTTAGTTCTGATGTGGAACATATGAGCCTTTCGATTTATGATATGGTTACTTTAAAAATTATGAATAACTTATACCAATATGATAAAATTATTGATTTTAAAGTGCAGATGGCCAATCCATTGTTAATGAGCTTTTTAAAAAGTTAGACTTGACAAGCTTTTTGGGAGAATCTATAATCAGTATGTGAGTACAAAAAGCAAAATTTTTAAATTTGAGGTTTTTGTACTCTCAAGATTTAAGTAACTGTACAACAGCGAATCTTGCGCTCTTTGAAGCAGATGGGTTTTTGTACTCTCAAGATTTAAGTAACTGTACAACATTTCTAATTCCCAAAATCTACATCTAGAAGTTTTTGTACTCTCAAGATTTAAGTAACTGTACAACCAGATATCGATGTTCTGGATATTCTGTGGGTTTTTGTACTCTCAAGATTTAAGTAACTGTACAACGAGACCTATGCCGGCGTGATAGCCGACTGTGTTTTTGTACTCTCAAGATTTAAGTAACTGTACAACGCAAGTTTTCAATTAGAGCATTTAATAACGGTTTTTGTACTCTCAAGATTTAAGTAACTGTACAACATTGCCTTGTAGAACTCCGGCGTACAATCTGTTTTTGTACTCTCAAGATTTAAGTAACTGTACAACAACCGCAAACTTTGAATCCGGTTCTGTGACGTTTTTGTACTCTCAAGATTTAAGTAACTGTACAACTGTTTGATGTAGTGGTGATATTAATAAATAGTTTTTGTACTCTCAAGATTTAAGTAACTGTACAACCTTTAGGGACTTGTGGTTTGTTTGCCGGAAGTTTTTGTACTCTCAAGATTTAAGTAACTGTACAACAAAGCGGTCTAAATCGCGTTTAGCTTGTCTGTTTTTGTACTCTCAAGATTTAAGTAACTGTACAACAGAAGAAAGCTAAACGGGCTTGGTACTGGTCTCATAAAATGGCTTTTTGTCTTGCTAACTTTATGACTGGGAACAAGCAATGTTGTAGATGGTTCTGGAAGAATTCGAAAGTGAAGATTAGAAGGAAAAGTAATCATGGAAAATGTAAACCAAATCTCCCAATGTCAGACTCTTTGGGCTAGAAATAAGTATCTAGTGCTCAGTCATTCCAGCAAGATCTATCTTGAAATCCGCCAATATCTGAAAAGAGACTTGGTGGAAGCAACACATGTACAAGACTTGATTGTTCAGGCGGTAGCCCTGCCTGAAAACCGCGGTCAGGTCTGCAACGCCTTTCAGCATGTTTGGGGCTATTTTAAGAGAAAAGCTAGCCCAGCTGAAAAAGAAGAATTTATGCTACTTTTAGAGCGATACCAAGCAGGTCAGGTGGAGCAGGAGGCTTTGGTAGAAGATGTAAAAGGTTTGCTTCGAAAGTACCCCAATTCTTACCTGCAGCAGTCGACGTTGATATTTGGTGATTAGGCGTGAGGCTCGGCTATCGAAGATGACTGGCGTTAATTCTCTAGAAGAAGCAATAGATTCTACATCTCCAGTCCAATAGGGCTGGGGAATTTTTGATTTCTAAATAAAAAATGCTATATGATTGACAAACGAAACAGACAAGCGTAGAATATACATGTGAACTACAAATGTAGAAAATGGAGAAAGCGATATGACTATTTCAAAAAAAGCCTTTACTGGAATCTTATCATTAACAGTCGCAGTTCTATTGACTGCTTGTTCAGGCAATACTAATCAGGGAGGAAATACCAACTCATCACAAAATACCCAAAGCCAAACATCGCAGGCTTCATCCAATGCAGGTCAGACCAGCAATATAGACGGGCGCTACCAAGCAACCGACCATGATGGTGACCAACATGTCCTAGAAATCAATGGTAGGACTGGCGCTTGGACTGAGACTGAGGTCGAAGGCAGTAAGGAAATCAAGCAGGTACAGGTAGATACGGCTAGTCAAAGATTGATTGTCGGTGACGATGTCAAAAGCTATCGTCAAAATGGCAATCAGCTGATTGTGGATGAACTGGATGATGATCCAGATACTCTGACCTTTAGCAAGCAATAAGCCGATTTTCAATCTGCTCTGGATAAGAGAAGGAGCGGGTCAGATAGCGGTCGAAACCTAGAGAAAAGAAACAAGGCAAGCTTCGGTAGATGAACTGAAGTCCGTGCTTGTTTCTTTTTATTTTACGATTTTCTTTCACGGAATGTTTCTGACTTAGTGAATGAGTGATTTTCGCCTGAATCTAGTCACTATTAGTCTCATATGTTTTTCTAGCTTGCTTCTTTATGATATAATGGTCTTAAATATCTCAAAGGAGGACAGCTTTGTTTTTAGCTTTTAAAGAGATTGTCTACAGCCGCGGACGCTATCGTTTAGTGGTTGCTGTGGTCTTTCTCATTACCTATATGGTTTTCTTTTTATCCAGTCTTTCTGTCGGCTTGGCTAGACTCAATCGCTTGGCTTTGGACCAATGGCAGGCTGAGTCGATCGTCTTGTCGGAGTACGCCAATAAGAATCTGGTAGCTTCGATTCTCAAGGAAGAGGAGTATAGTAACCTGCTTCAAAGGGACTCAATCGCTGCTTTGGGACAGACGGCGGCAGTGGCCAATTATGAAGATGGGACGGATAAACTCAACGCTCAAATTTTTGGTCTCTCTTGGGATAGTTTTCTAGCGCCTGACATTATTGAGGGACGTCCTGCTGAGACTGCTTATGAAGTTATTGCGGATAAGCGCCTGCAGCAAAAGGGTGTAAAACTAGGCGACCAGCTTCAGCTCAATGGCAGTGAGCGTCTTTATCAGGTTGTTGGTTTCACAGAGAATAACAGCTTCTTAACTCAGCCAGTTCTCTTCATGACGTTGGAAGATTTCAGGGAATTAAAGTACGGCTCTAGTCAGGTTAAGAATATCAGCGCACTTGTGGTCAAGGATGGTCAGAAGATTGAAGAAGCTGGACTTAGTCAGCTCTCTATGAGTGATTTTATAGAAAATATCCCTGGTTATCAGCCTCAGGTACTGACTTTTTCCTTTATGATTGGGGCAATGGTTCTGATTACCTTTTTAGTATTGGGGATTTTTATGTACATCATTACCATCCAGAAGACGCACCTTTACGGTATTATGCGCGCCCAAGGAATTGCAAGTGGGAAGATTATTGCTTCTATTTTTTGGCAGATTTTCATCCTGTCCACTCTGGGAATCAGCTTAGCTGTTTTGGCTCTTTTGGGAACCCAGCTAGTCTTGCCGGCTTCTATTCCTTTTTACAGTGACTGGCGAGCTTATGCTGGATTGATTGTTCTGATTGTTTTCATGTCGCTAGCTGGTGGGCTCTTGTCTATTCATCGGGTTCTGAAAATTGACCCTATCACAGCGATCGGAGGTGAGTAAATGTCAATCATAGAACTAAAAGGGGTTACGAAAGAATATGGTCAGGGGCATACGCTGGTTCAAGCCCTGAAGCCAACTGATTTCCAACTGGAAGCAGGGCAGTTTGTAGCTATTATTGGGCCGTCAGGATCGGGGAAAACAACCTTTCTGACCTTGCTGGGCCATTTACAAACGCCTTCAAAAGGACAGATTCTCCTGCATGGGAAAGATACCTCCCAGCTCAAGGAAAAGGAACGGGCAGCCCTGCGTTTCAATGATTTCGGCTTTATTTTGCAGGCCTCCAATCTCATACCTTTTCTGAAAATCGAAGACCAGTTTCAGCTGATTGACCGCTTATCTAAAAAGGAAAGAACAAATCTGGACAGTCTGATTGAGCTACTAGATCTAAAAGACACGCTTAAGCAGTATCCCAAAGAATTGTCCGGCGGAGAACGGCAGAGAGCTGCTATCGCCAGAGCGCTTTACAATAGCCCAGATATTATCTTGGATGATGAGCCGACAGCTAGTCTGGATACGGAGCGAGCTAAGCGCGTGGTTCATCTGCTCAAAGAAGTAACACAGAAATTCAATAAGAGCGTGGTCATGATTACCCATGATACCCGCCTACTGGACGAGGTTGACAAGGTCTATGAAATGCAAGACGGAGTGCTGACTCAAGTCCGATGAAGATGTGCCCAAACAGAAAAATAGTTTGGGACAAGGAGAGTACCACGATTCATGATCAGGCGAATTCTCAGCTAGATTGAATAGACAAACAAACACGGTTCTATCTATCAAGAACCGTGCTTCTTTTTCTTCGCTTTTTCGTAATTTTCAGGATTTATTTTTGTGGTGCGGGCTTTGTTTAGGAAGGCCTCCATCCAGCTGCGTTTTTGGATGGTATCTCTGACTTGCTCATTCTTTCGACTTTCTAGATATTCGCCTAGATTTTTTGCTTTGATAAATTCTGTGATGCCCATATTATTTCCCTAAACAAAACTGGCTGAAGAGCTGGGTGATGAGTTCGTCTGGTGCGGCATCACCTGTGATTTCGCCTAGGATTTCCCAGGTACGAGTCAAATCAACTTGGAGAAGATCCACTGGCATGCCCAATTCCAACCCCTCGTTGACGGCTTGTAGGCTTTCGACAGCTTTTTCGATGAGGGAAATGTGGCGGGCATTGGATAAGTAGGTAGCATCTTGCTCGACAATGCCAGCATTCTCAAAGAAGAGTTGATTAATACGGTCCTCTATTTTATCAATATTTTGATTGTGGAGGACAGAAATCTTGATAGCATCAGCAGGTAGTTGGTCCAGCTCAATCTTTTCTTCGAGGTCAGTTTTGTTAAGTAGGACAATGCGGTTGCTGTCTTTACTGATTTCAAGCAACTGGCGGTCTTGCTCGGTCAGGGGTTCACTAGCATTGAGAACTAGGAGGACTAGATCAGCTTCCTGCAGTGCTTTTCTAGAGCGTTCAACACCAATCTGCTCTACCAGATCATCTGTCTCGCGAATACCTGCCGTATCAATAAGCTTGAGCGGTACGCCGTTGATATTGACATACTCCTCAATCACATCACGAGTTGTTCCCTCGATGTCGGTTACAATAGCTTTGTCCTCTTGAAGCAGATTATTGAGCAGGCTGGATTTACCGACATTTGGCCGACCGATGATAGCTGTAGAAATGCCTTCGCGGAGAATTTTTCCTCGGCGGGCAGTTTTGAGAAGGCTGCTCAGCAATGCTTCGAACTCAGCTGTTTTTTCTCTCATGAGTTGGGTTGTCATCTCTTCTACATCGTCGTACTCAGGATAGTCGATATTGACCTCAACCTGTGCCAATGTGTTGATGATTTCCTGGCGGGTGCTATTGATAAGGTCGGAGAGAGAGCCGTCCAGTTGTTTGACAGCATTATTCATGGCTTTATCAGTCTTGGCTCGGATGATGTCCATGACAGCTTCAGCCTGAGTCAGGTCCATGCGTCCATTGAGAAAGGCCCGTTTGGTGAATTCCCCTGGCTCTGCCATTCTAGCTCCTTCTCGGATGGCAAGTTGCAGGATTTCATTGGTGACAGCAATTCCGCCGTGGGTGTTGATTTCGATAATATCCTCGCGCGTGAAGGTCTTGGGCGAGCGCATGGCGCCGACCATAACCTCGTCTAGGATTTCCTGTTTTTCTGGATCAACAATATGACCATAGTTGAGCGTGTGGCTGTCCACTTTGCTTAGATTTTTGCCTTTAAAGATTTTTTGGGCAATAGCAAAGCTATCTGTTCCGCTTAGTCTGACGATGCCGATAGCTCCTTCTCCAAGAGGTGTCGAAATCGCAGCAATGGTATCAAATTCTCTGGTTATCATCTTTTATTTCCTGCATTTTCTATAAATAGTGAATCAATTATTCTAATTGTAACGCAAAAAAGGAGTGGGAGCAAGATTTTAAGTCGTTTTAATGAAAAGAATGAATCCCAAAGAGTAACCCCCTTTAAAAACTGAAAACATTTTCATATTCCGAAGAATCATGATATAATTAAAATAGTTGATTTGAGGAGGTGCTATGGAAACTCTAAAGAAACTAGCAGGCATCAAGGCTGCTGAATTTGTCGAAGATGGGATGGTGGTCGGTCTGGGAACAGGTTCGACTACCTATTATTTTGTTGAAGAAATTGGTCGTCGCATCAAAGAAGAGGGGCTGCGGATTACTGCAGTCACGACTTCTAGCGTGACCACTAAGCAAGCAGAAGGCTTGGGCATTCCGCTGAAATCCATTGATGAAGTGGATCAGGTTGATGTGACCGTTGATGGAGCTGATGAAGTGGATTCTCAGTTTAACGGGATCAAAGGCGGTGGCGGAGCCCTGCTGATGGAGAAAGTTGTTGCGACACCTACCAAGGACTACATCTGGGTGGTTGATGAAAGCAAGCTGGTTCAAAAACTAGGTGCCTTCAAGCTGCCGGTTGAAGTAGTGCAATATGGTGCGGAGCAAGTTTTCCGTCGCTTTGCTGAGGCAGGCTACAAGCCAAGTTTCCGTGAAAAAAATGGCCAACATTTTATAACGGATATGCAGAATTTCATTATCGATTTGGATTTGGGGGTGATCGAAAATCCAATCGAATTTGGTCGAGAATTAGACCACATCGTGGGCGTTGTTGAGCATGGACTTTTCAATCAAATGGTCAACAAGGTCATCGTCGCAGGACAAAGTGGCGTAAAGGTTTTAGAAACAGACAACTAGAAAAGAGGTTTATATGTCAAAATTTAATCGTATTCACTTGGTAGTCATGGACTCAGTTGGTATTGGTGCTGCGCCAGATGCCAATAACTTTGTCAATGCAGGGGTGCCAGATGGAGCTTCCGATACTCTGGGACACATTTCCAAAGCAGTCGGCCTAGATGTGCCAAATATGGCTAAGCTGGGCTTGGGTAATATCGAGCGTGAGCAAGCGCTGAAAACAGTACCAGCTGAGGAAAATCCAAGTGGTTACTATACTAAATTAGAAGAAGTTTCTTTAGGTAAAGACACGATGACAGGCCACTGGGAAATCATGGGTCTGAACATTACTGAGCCTTTTGATACTTTCTGGAATGGCTTCCCAGAGGAAATCTTGACTAAGATTGAAGAATTTTCTGGGCGCAAAGTTATTCGTGAGGCTAACAAACCTTATTCTGGCACGGCAGTTATTGACGACTTCGGGCCTCGTCAGATGGAAACTGGCGAATTGATTATCTATACTTCTGCAGATCCAGTGCTTCAAATCGCAGCTCATGAGGAGATTATTCCTTTGGACGAGCTTTATCGTATCTGCGAATACGCTCGCTCTATCACTTTGGATCGGCCAGCGCTTCTAGGCCGCATCATTGCTCGCCCTTATGTAGGTGAGCCTGGCAACTTCACTCGTACAGCTAATCGCCATGACTATGCAGTTTCTCCATTTGAGCCAACTGTTTTGGACAAGCTCAATGAAGCTGGTATTGATACTTATTCAGTTGGTAAGATTAATGACATCTTCAACGGTGCAGGTATCAACCACGACATGGGACACAACCAGTCCAATAATCATGGCGTAGACAATTTGGTTAAGGCTATCCAGTCTGAGGACTTCAAGTACGGCTTCTCATTTACCAACTTGGTAGACTTCGATGCTCTTTATGGCCACCGTCGTGATCCGCATGGCTATCGTGATTGTCTGCAGGAGTTTGACGCTCGCTTGCCAGAAATCATTGAAAACATGCGTGAGGATGATTTGCTCATGATTACCGCTGACCACGGAAATGATCCGACTTACGCCGGAACAGACCATACGCGCGAATATATTCCGCTTTTGATCTTTGGTAAATCCCTCAAGGGTCACGGTCATATTCCTGTCGGACATTTTGCGGATATTTCAGCAACCGTTGCTGACAACTTCGGTGTCGACAAGGCTATGATTGGTGAAAGCTTCTTGGACAAATTGGTATAAGCATAATAAGAGAGTGAGGAAAATGTTTTATGACAAGCTTATCAGAAAAAATCAAAGCAACAGCAGCCTTCTTAAAAGAAAAAGGGATGACAGAGCCTGAATTTGGTCTGATCTTGGGATCTGGTTTGGGAGAATTGGCTGAAGAGATCGAAAATGCCGTTAGTCTTGACTATGCGGATATTCCAAACTGGGGCCGCTCAACTGTTGTTGGCCACGCTGGTAAATTAGTCTATGGAGACTTGGCAGGACGTAAAGTCTTGGCGCTCCAAGGACGCTTCCACTTCTATGAAGGAAATCCATTAGAAGTTGTTACTTTCCCAGTGCGTGTCATGAAAGTCTTGGGTTGTGAAGGTGTGCTTGTTACTAATGCTGCCGGCGGTATCGGCTATGGTCCTGGTACGCTTATGGCGATCACTGACCATATCAATATGACTGGTCAAAATCCTTTGATTGGTGAAAACTTGGATGAATTTGGTCCACGTTTCCCTGATATGTCTAAATCTTACACTCCAGAATATCGTGCAACTGTTCATCAAGTCGCTGATAAGCTTGGCATTAAGCTTGATGACGGTGTCTATATTGGTGTTACCGGTCCAACTTACGAAACGCCTGCAGAAATCCGTGCTTATAAGACGCTCGGAGCAGATGCAGTCGGCATGTCTACTGTTCCTGAAGTTATTGTAGCAGCACATTCTGGTTTGAAAGTCCTTGGGATTTCATGCATTACAAACTTTGCTGCTGGGTTCCAAGAAGAGCTTAATCATGAGGAAGTGGTTGAAGTAACAGAACGTGTCAAAGGTGATTTTAAACGACTGCTTAAAGAAACACTTGCTGAATTGTAATTACCTTGAGAAAATCGGTTCGATTTCTTCAACGATTCCCTTATAACATAAGATTAGTCCTAGCAATTTTTTTGCTAGGGCTAGTTTCGGGTTTAGCGGGTATTTTTCTTCATTATCTTTTGGAAATTGTTGAGAAGTTAGCATTTGGACATTCAGAGCATGATGTTAGTTTTCTGACTGATGGGGTTTCTCCTGTTAGGATGACAATAGCCTTACTTTTGATTGGTCTTAGCTCAGCCCTCATCTGGTTTCGTTTACAGAGAAAAGATACTATTCTTTCAATCAAGGGACAGATGAAAGAAGCCGACACAGTGGTTCGTTCGAAATGTCGTTTTAGCAAACAGTTGCTTCACTCTGTCTGGCAAATAGTTGCCGTTGGTGGAGGAGCGCCCATTGGGAAAGAGGGTGCGCCACGTGAAATCGGAGCCTTATTAGCAACGCCACTTGCTAATTTCTTTGATTTAAAAATCAGAGATCGGATTTTTCTAATTGCTAGTGGAGCGGGTGCTGGTCTGGCAGCTGTCTATCAGGTTCCCTTGACAAGTGTTTTCTTTGTTTTTGAAACCTTGGGCTTGGCTTTTTCGATAAAACGCTTTGTTTTAGTTAGCCTTATGACTTATGTGTCAGCTTACATTGCTCGTTTGGTTGTTTCTACCCCTCCTCTCTATCGGACACCGACCGTTTCATGGTCAATAGATCTAGTGTGCTTTCTGCCAATGATCGTCCTCAGCATAGCGCCACTAGCCCTATTATTTGCTTGGTTGACCAAGAAAGCGACCCTTCATCGAATAAAGGACCGCCGAATTCTTTTTAGTCTTCCTTTGACTTTCCTCTTCATTGCACTTGTGGCAAGTTATTTTCCGCATTTGCTTGGGAATGGCCGTATGATGGCCCAAGAAGTTCTTAATGGAACGACTGTGGAGATGGGTCTCCTCTTATTCTTCCTAAAAGCTCTTTTTGTTCTTTTTACTCTCTGGGTAGGTGCTTATGGCGGGACCTTAACACCTTCTTTTGCTTTGGGAATGACTGGAGGCTTCCTTCTGACGATGGTACTGGGAATTGATGGGAATAGTGCGATTATGCTTCTAGGCTCGGTTTGTTTTTTATCTGTCACCTTGAGAGCTCCTTTATCTGCAACTGGACTGGTTTTTGTATTTACAGGTCAGGCTTTGAATTCATTGCCCTATCTACTAGCAACGGCCTATTTAGCTTACTATTTGGTAGAACGGATGGCTCAGGCCAATGATTTGTTTTTCCTAAAAAGAATGTTGAGAAAACAATAATTTCTATAGCCGTTATTAAAAAATATGAAGCATTTTTGCTTATTAAATGTTATTATTAATAAATAGAACCAACTGATGGTTTGATTTAAAAATTAGAAAGGAATAGGGTCTAGGGCTTCTGCTCGTAAAAACTAAAGAAGAGTGTTTCAGTCTGTATCTGACTGTTTCTAACTTCCTAATTTTACTTTGCTTTTTAGACCCTTAAATGAAAAATTTATGTCTATCCATATTGCTGCTAAACAAGGCGAGATTGCTGATAAAATCCTTTTGCCAGGCGATCCGCTGCGGGCTAAATTTATTGCGGAGAATTTCCTAGAAGATCCAGTCTGCTTCAATGAAGTTCGGAACATGTTTGGCTACACTGGTACCTATAAGGGTCAGCGGGTTTCTGTCATGGGAACAGGCATGGGAATGCCGTCTATTTCCATCTATGCGCGTGAGCTGATTGTGGACTACGGTGTGAAAAAGCTAATTCGTGTGGGAACGGCTGGTTCTCTGAATGCGGATGTTCACGTTCGTGAATTGGTTTTAGCTCAAGCGGCTGCGACCAACTCAAACATTATCCGCAATGACTGGCCTCAATATGATTTTCCGCAAATTGCCAGCTTTGACTTGCTGGACAAGGCTTATCATATCGCCAAAGACTTGGGCATGACCACCCATGTCGGAAATGTTTTGTCATCAGACGTCTTCTATTCGAACTATTTTGAAAAAAATATCGAGCTGGGTAAATGGGGTGTGAAAGCGGTCGAAATGGAAGCTGCAGCCCTTTACTATCTGGCTGCTCAGCACCAAGTAGATGCGCTTGCCATCATGACTATTTCTGATAGTTTGGTCAATCCAGACGAGGATACGACGGCTGAGGAACGTCAAAATACCTTCACTGATATGATGAAGGTTGGTTTGGAAACCTTGATTGATTAAGCATGAATCTAGATTTAAAAGAGGAAATTCTCTTTGCGATTTCCCGTTATGACTATGCTTATGCCTATAAGCTGGCGCAACAGTTGATAAACGGTTCATCCCTTTTGACAAAATTGTTGCATATTCTGGCAGAGCGCAGAGAGCTCAATATTCTGCCAGCCATGGATGATGAGTTGAAGACTGCTTTGCAGATGCAAAGTGGTTTTCAGCTTTTTTGTCATACCAATTTGGCTGATGAACAGCTGGCCAACTATCTCTACGATTTGGAAGCCAAGCTGCGCAATGAGCAGATTATTGACTTCATTCGAGCGGTCAGTCCAGCGATTTATCGGATTTTCATGCGCTTGATCAAGCTAGAAATTCCTGATATTGAGCATTTTATTCATAATTCCCGTGAGGCCAGCTATGACCGCTGGAAGTTTGAACGTATGCGAGAGTCAGAATATGCTGTCTTGCAGGATTTTCATGCAGAAAGCACGGTCAACTCATCCAGTCTGACAGAGCTGATTCTGTGCTTAGATCTGCCAGAGTCTGTCAAAGAAGAGGTCAGACAGCTGCGGGAGTTGGAAAAGTCAGTCCGAAATCCGCTGGCTCATTTGATTAAGCCTTTTGATGAGACGGAATTGTATCGAACAACTGGCTTTTCGTCTCAGCATTTTATGGAGATTTTGGTGGATTTGGCGCGCTTTACAGGGATTGTCTACGATCGGGAACATTTTTATTTTGATGAGGCAAACCGCTTGGTTAGAGCTTTATTGACAGGAGAGGAAAATGGATAAAATACAGCAGTTGCAAGGCATGATTGACCAAAGTCAGAATATCGTCTTTTTCGGTGGGGCGGGTGTCTCGACCGAGTCTAATATCCCTGACTTTCGCAGTTCAGATGGGATTTACAGTGTCAAGCTGGGGCGGCATTTTACGGCAGAGCAGCTGGTTTCGCATACCATGTTTGAGCGCTATCCGCAGGAGTTTTTCGACTTTTACAAGAAATACCTGCTCTATACGGATGCCAAGCCCAATGTGGCTCATGCCTATCTGGCTTATCTGGAGGAGACAGGTAAGCTCAAAGCTGTGGTGACGCAAAATATTGACAGTCTGCACGAAATGGCTGGCTCAAAAATTGTCCTCAAGTTGCACGGAAGTACGGATAGAAATTTCTGTTTAGGCTGTCAGCGCTTTTATGATTTGGAGGCTTTTCTTGCTCTGCCTGGAACAGTGCCTTACTGCCCTGACTGCGGCGGCATGATCAAGCCTGATGTGACCCTCTATGAAGAGCCCTTGGATATGGAGACTTTTCAGCAAGCCGCGCAGGCAATTCATCAAGCTGATCTGTTGATCATCGGAGGGACTTCCTTGGTGGTCTATCCCGCAGCTAGTCTCATCCAGTACTTTGCTGGCAAGCATCTGGTCGTCATCAACAAGACCAGTATTCCTCAGGATAAGCAAGCTGACCTCGTCATCGAAGGCAAGATTGGGGAAGTGTTTGCGCAGTTGAGACAGGGAGACTAAAAGAGTTTTTCAATGGGAAAGTTTATTTGTGAGAGATATTTAGGGTTTTATGGCTGATTTATATATTCAACATTCGTCTTGTAGCTTGTCGGTGAGGGAGCAGCGTGTGCTTGTACGAAATGAGGAGCACATCCTTTTGAAGGAAATTTCCTTCAATCTGATTGACAATATCTTGGTCTTTGGCAATGCTCAACTGTCTACTCAGTTACTGAAAGCCTTGGCCAATAGAGACATTTTCGTTTTCTATTTTTCAAGCAAGGGAGAGTTTCTATTTTCCTTTGATTCCTTTAGGAAGGAGGATTTTGAAAAGCAGCGCAGTCAGGCTCGGGCTTCTTTCGACTCGGACTTTTGCTTGGGCATCGCTCGGAAAATCGCTGCCGCTAAGATCGGAAATCAGCTCAATCTGCTACAAGCTTTTAATGAAAATGACCTGCTGGATCAGGAGGATTTCAAACGCTTTAGTGATGGGATGGTACATCTCGAGCAAGCGAGAAGCATCGCGGAAATTATGGGAATCGAAGGGCGGCTGGCAATCGTAGATGATACGGTGCTGGGGCTGGTCAACCGTCAGGAAATTCTTGAAGAGCATTTCATTGAGAAGGAAGACGGTATATTTTTGACACCTGAAGGAATCGAGATTTTTTCTCGGGCTATGAGGGAGAGGATCTTGGAGATTCATCACTATGTCGAGCTGGATAAGAATCGCTACACTTTTCTATATGCGGCGGATCAGCAAATCAAATCCTTGATCCGAAGCTTTGAAGCCTTGGATCCAGCTGAGTATGTGTCTAGCTATACTGGAGGAGGGAAAGATGGTCTTCTTTAATCTTAATGATGATGAAAAAGAGTTTGCCAGAAAGAAAACGAAGTTTTGTCTGGTTATTTACGATATTGTCAGCAATAAGCGGCGCTTGAAGCTGGCCAAGCTTTTGGAAGGCTATGGCGTGAGGGTTCAGCGCTCCTGCTTTGAGCTGGCCCTTGAGAAGCTGGACTTTGACTGCCTGGTGAGAGAGCTGAGAGCTTTTTATCAGGCAGAAGAAGGGGATAATATCATTATCTATCTGGGGCATAAGGAAGAGGAGGTTGGGACAAAAGTCCTAGCCTCTCAATTGTCTTTGGATTGTCGAGCAAGACGCAGTGGTTGAGTGGGCTCTACTACGCTGATTTCATCAGCTTTTACAGCCCTACTCAACTGTGCGGAGGTGGGACGACGAAATCGAATTCTAACGAATTACCGATTTCTGTCCCACTCTCTATGATGGCGCGGAGTTGCTAGAGGATATTTTGTTCTTTTAAGCTGTTATTTCTGGGCTAGACATGGTATAATGGAGTTAGGTTTTAGCTAGTTTCTAAGGGGTACTAGATGTGGTAGGGGTCTTCTGAGGCTTTATACAAGATATGCTGTTAGAACCCCCCCAATCCTCGCGAGGGGACGGAAACATACATACCTTGTGGATTAGGAACATCTTTTTCAGGTTAGAACCCCCACAATCCTCGCGAGGGGACGGAAACATTTCTTTTAGAATAGACGGGTATTCAGTTTTTAGGTTAGAACCCCCCCAATCCTCGCGAGGGGACGGAAACTTAAGATTCTCCACGATAGACTTGATGATATTCTTGTTAGAACCCCCCCAATCCTCGCGAGGGGACGGAAACTGTTCCGCATAAATGACAGAAGTCATCTGCAGTGTGTGTTAGAACCCCCCCAATCCTCGCGAGGGGACGGAAACAGCCAGCCAATGTTGTTAACAACTTTCTCGAAGTCGTTAGAACCCCCCCAATCCTCGCGAGGGGACGGAAACCCAACGAGAAACTCCATTTTCAGAATAAGTTTTTTGTTAGAACCCCCACAATCCTCGCGAGGGGACGGAAACCTTGAGTATTTCCTTTGAGATCTGATTGTTTTGTTAGACCCCCCTAAACCTCGAGAGGGTACGGAAACCTATAGATCCGCTAGCAAAAAACGGTAAATACCCCTGTTAGAACCTCCTAAACCTCGAGAGGGTACGGAAACATAAGTTTTATAGGTTGTCATCGAATTAAAGAACTTGAGCTAGACTCTTCCATATACCTCGCGAGGGGACGGAAACGTATCATCCCAGTAAGTCCCATAAGAGAAGGTATATGTTAGACCCCCCTAATCCTCGCGAGGGGACGGAAACTAATTCATGAAGAAAAGTAAACTTCAAACCTTTAAGTTAGAACCCCCATAATCCTCGAGAGGGGACGGAAACATTAACTCCGCTCTTTTTTCTTCCGTCGATTCGTCCGTTAGACCCCCCCTAATCCTCGCGAGGGTACGGAAACTGATAGTAATACGCCATATCGTTGATGTTTTGTGTTTGGTTAGCCCCCCCTAATCCTCGCGAGGGTACGGAAACGTTTTGCTACCATGCTAAACAGAATGGTTATCAAACCAGTTAGCCCCCCAAAAATCCTCGAGAGGGGACGGAAACTTTTTCAAACTACTACTAGCGTTTGCTAGCTATCTAAGTTAGAACCCCCAAAATCCTCGCGAGGGTACGGAAACGCATTCCTTTTCTCTGATGATGTCATTATTCGTCTCTGTTAGCCCCCCCTAATCCTCGAGAGGGGACGGAAACTAAATGAGCAGTTACTTTCTTATGATCAGCTTCAGTTAGACCCCCCTAATCCTCGAGAGGGGACGGAAACTAGTAGTAGTTCGATGAAATAGTCCCCAGCCTTGTCGTTAGCCCCCCCATAATCCTCGAGAGGGGACGGAAACAAATCACGTGAATGATGCGGATTTACACTAATTTTGTTAGAACCCCCAAAATCCTCGAGAGGGGACGGAAACTCAATAATCCACGATTTACGTTCTAGAATTTGACGAGTTAGAACCCCCAGAATCCTCGCGAGGGGACGGAAACGGAATAAGCTCAATGGCTTGCCAATAATAGCAATATTGTTAGAACCCCCAAAATCCTCGAGAGGGTACGGAAACTAATGTCCACCTCTTTTTCTTTTTTGCTGTTCTGTTAGCCCCCCATAATCCTCGCGAGGGGACGGAAACTTAGCTGCACCCAGCCAAAAGATTTGACGCCACCAGAGTTAGACCCCCCTCAATCCTCGCGAGGGTACGGAAACAAAGTGGCTATCTATGTTAGGGTATCAACGACAAAGGTTAGCCCCCCCACATCCTCGAGAGGGGACGGAAACAAAAAATCTTTTTCATTGTAATATACCAAGCCGCCGTTAGAACCCCCAAAATCCTCGAGAGGGGACGGAAACAACGCCAAGAAGACACATACTAGAAGAACCACTACCGTTAGATTCCCCCTAATCCTCGAGAGGGTACGGAAACCTCAACTTCTTGTTCGCTGACTTCGTAAACTTTGGTAGACCCCCCCAAATCCTCGCGAGGGGACGGAAACCAAGTTCGATCCATTTACGATGTTGTTGGCTCATGCGTTAGAACCCCCCAATCCTCGCGAGGGTACGGAAACGTTTTGCTACCATGCTAAACAGAATGGTTATCAAACCAGTTAGCCCCCCAAAAAATCCTCGCGAGGGGACGGAAACTCATTTTTTACACCCTCCTAAAATATGATTACACCTAATTAGACCCCCAAAAATCCTCGAGAGGGGACGGAAACCTTGCTCACTTCTTCGGTTGATAGCCGGTAAAATGTGTTAGAATCCCCCTAATCCTCGCGAGGGTACGGAAACCTTTAGTATATTTTTGCCATTGTTACACCGTATTCGTTAGAACCCCCATAATCCTCGAGAGGGGACGGAAACTCATAATCTGTAGCGTCATTTTGAGGACGACCCCAGTTAGAATCCCCCAAATCCTCGAGAGGGGACGGAAACTAATTAAGTAAATATTTTTGGTTTGCTGCCGACTGTTAGAACCCCCATAATCCTCGCGAGGGTACGGAAACTCATTTCACTTGTTGTTGAAGTAGGATTACTTGCAGTTAGAACCCCCCTAATCCTCGAGAGGGGACAGAGTAGATGGGGGCTTTTTTACTTTCTCTCAGCTTCTTGCTTTGCCAAGAAAGAAGGATGTTGGCTGCTTAAGCTTTTTTAAACGCTTTAAAAATATTGACAACGCTTTCAAAGCTTGATATAATAAGCTCAGTAAATAATAATCGTTCTAAAGGGCGCCATGAAATCGGTGAAACATACTTTTGCCTTTTTCGGGCGCTTTTGCAGTATAGAGAGGAGAGCGTGTGAAGAAAGTAGAGTTACATTTATCAAAGACAAGACTAAAAGATGAAGAATTGGTCAGTAAGCTTCAGGGCTTTTTGATGGCGCAGATTTCGCCAGACTTTGCGACCTTTCTCCATGAGCAGGAGACCAATCCCTACTCGATGAACCTGACCTCCACGCGCGATGAGTCGGTGTGGGTTGTCAATTTGCTTTCAGAAGAGGCGGAACAGCAAATGCTAGCTCCCTTATTAAACTTGGAAACCATCAAGCTAGAGAGCTATGCTGAGGAAATCCTTGTCAAAAAGGTGGAAATCCACTCCTTGTCCCAGCAGACCTTGCTGGATATTTACCAAGATGATGATGCTTCCCACCTGATACGCGTCCATTTTTATACGCCAACGACCTTTAAGCGTCAGGGGCAGTTTGTGCTATTTCCAGACACGCGCCTGATCTTTCAAAGTTTGATGCAAAAATACAGTCGACTGGTGGAAGGAAGAGCGGAAATCGAAGAGGAGACCCTGCAGTTTTTAGCAGACCATAGCCAAATCACCAGCTATCATCTAAAAAGTCATTATTTTCCAATTCATGGACGAAAATACCCCGCCTTTGAAGGCAGGGTAACGATTCAGATAAAGGGAGTATCCACGCTCAAAGCTTATGCCCAGATGCTCCTAAAATTTGGTGAATATGCCGGCGTCGGCACAAAGTGTAGCCTAGGAATGGGAGGGATGAGAATTGAAGAAAGAAAAGATTGATTTGATTTACTGCGCCTTGTTTCAGAATCTTGACCGTATTGTCAGTCGCTCACTTGGCCAGTCTGATGATATAGACTTAGGAAAAGCATGGTTAAAGGAACAACTTCCTCAGCTGGATTTGTATGAAGATAGCAGAGCAGGAAAGATCGTTAGCTTAGCAGATCGTATTGCAAGTGGTTTACCAGATGATAGAAAGGTTATGTCAGATAAACTTTTCTACCCTCAAGCAGATATTTTTAATGCTTTCAAAGAGGACAAGGGTTCTCGTTATCAGAAATTTGAAGTTCTGACAGATGATAGTGAACTCAATATTGCCAGCCACGAAGCAGTTGATATTAGTCAAGACTGCTATAAGGAACTACTGAATATTTTGACTGAAAAACTGCAACAACTTCCCTTAGAGGAAGAAAGCTTGCCATTCTTTTTCAATCTTTGGCGGAGGTTGTTTTCGAAAGTACCTCTACTTTCTGGTGACAAGGAGCTGGGAGATCTTTCTCTAGCAGAGCATAGTCGATTAACAGTTGCTTTTGCTACTGCGATTTTTGATTATTTGAAAAGTCAAGACCAATATACTCTACTAGATGATGAATCCAAATTTTATAGAGAGCCAGCTTTCTTACTAGCTAGTTTTGATTTGTCTGGCATTCAGGACTTTATCTACAATATTGCCAGCAAAGGGGCTTCTAAGCAACTCAAGGCTCGCAGTCTTTATCTGGAATTTATGAGTGAAAATATTGTGGATAGTCTCTTGGAGAAGTTGGCGCTATCACGTGCCAATGCCCTTTATGTCGGTGGAGGCCATGCCTATTTCGTTCTACCCAATACAGAAGCTACAGTGGCAGCTTTGGAGCAATTTGAAATAGAATTTAACAGTTTTCTACTGAAGCATTTTCAGACAGGTCTTTATGTTGCTTTTGGTTGGGCACCATTTGCCGCAGAGCAGATTATGAAATACCGTTGTGGCTCGGTTGCTAGCTATCTACAACACTATCGCGAGATTTACCAAGAAACTAGTCGGATAATTTCTGAAAAGAAAATCTCTCGCTACGATGCAACTACCCTGCGAGAGCTCAATAAGGGTGGTAAACAGTCTGAACGGGAGTGTGAAATTTGCCATGCAGTTGGGGAGATTGAGATGCTGCGGATAGGTGGTGAGGATGTGCAAAATCTCTGTCCTATTTGTCGTGAGCTTAGAGGTTTTGCTGCTAAAATTCATACTTTTGACGATACTGAAAAGGAAGACTATTATTATTTTCAAATTGTAGAGGGAGAAGAAGGACTGCCGATTGGCCCTGAAGCTGTATTGCTGGCTGTTGATGAAGATGATATTTCCACCTCTGGTCGTTTATATGTGAAAAATAAATTTTCTACGAATAATGCTGCTATTCACGTCTTTATAGGAGACCGTCAGGCAGCAAATATTGAAGACTATGCAGGTCTATCTCAAAAAGAAATCGAAGGAACTGAGGGAGTAGCTAAGGGAATTAAGCGGCTGGCCGTTTTGCGTTTGGATGTAGACAATCTAGGTGCAGCTTTTATGGCTGGATTTTCTAAGCAGGAAGGTGGAAGCTATAATACTCTTGCTCGCTCTGCTGTATTTTCTCAGCAGATGAGTCTTTTCTTTAAGTTTCACATTAACCAATTTGCAAAGGATAAGAATTTGACGATTATCTATGCAGGTGGTGATGATGTATTTGCGATTGGCAGCTGGCAGGATGTTATAGATTTTGCGGTTGATATTAGGCAGAAATTTATTGCTTTTACAAATGGGAAGCTGACCTTATCTGCAGGTGTTGGGCTTTATCCAGACAAAACTCCGATTCATCTGATGGCTTTGGATGCTGGACAACTTGAAGAGGCCGCCAAGGACAATGGTAAAGATAGTATTTCTCTTTTCAATGAACGGTACACTTTCAAGTTTGATGACTTTATTAATGAGATTTACAAAGGGAAATTGAAGGATATTCGGAAATATTTCTCTAGTCAGAAGGATAGGGGGATCAATTTTCTCTATCGCTTGGTTGAACTTTTGCAACTCAATGATAAAGAAATGTATAAGTCACACGGTTCTTCTGATGATAGAAGGATGAATGTTGCCCGCTTAGCCTACCTACTGGCGCGAATGGAAGATGAAGCCAGCAAAGATGAGAAGGAACATTTCAGAGAATTCAAAAATGCTTTTTGGAATTGGTATAAGAGTAGCAGTAAAACACAGAGAGAAGCAGAGTTAGCTCTCATCTACTATCTATATGAGATTAGAAAGGTATAAAAAGATGGCACCGTACGAAAAAAATAAAAATAACCGAAATAACGGTGGAAAGAAATTTCAAAACAATCATAATCAAGATAGATATGGTAATCAAAGTAATGAACAAAAATGTTTCAAGCTTGAGCCGCCTATTTTGACGGATGATTATGTCGATAAGGCTGAGAAGGTTATTCGTAAGTTGGATAATTCAGGGAAATACGAAAAAGGACCAAGTAAGGGCAAGATGAAATTCAAATTAACCAGTACACAAATTCGTAATTTAGCTGCTTTGACCAGTAATCTTTTTGACGAAAGTAAAACCAAAAATGATATTGAAGAGTTAAGAGAAAAAATTTCCTATTTGAGGATTCAGTTTGTTTACCAATCTGGAAGAGAACCAGCTGTAGAAGATTTTGTTAAAAAAGCAGGTTTATTAGAAGCGTTGACAGAAATTCAAAATATACCTAGTTTGCAGCGCTTCTGTCGGTATATGGAAGCTTTGATTGCATATTTTAAATTCAACGGAGGAAGAGATCAATGACTTATTCAAAAGTAAAAATTTCAGGAATTATTGAGCTGAAAAGCGGACTTCACATTGGAACCAGTAATGCCTTTGCAGCTATTGGTGCTACCAATAATCCTATTATCAAAGATCCCCTTACGAATCTTCCCTTCATTCCTGGATCTACTTTAAAGGGGAAAATGCGCAGCTTGCTTTATCGGACAGACTACAATAACAATACAACTGCTGAATTAAGCGAAGATAGCTTGGAAATCAGCCGTCTCTTCGGGAATGCAAAAAAATGTAAAATTGGTCGCTTAGTTTTTCGAGATGCCTTTCTAAACAACAAAGAAGAGCTAGGTAAAAGAGTATCTACTTACACAGAAGTTAAGTTTGAAAATACGATCAATCGTATTACTGCTGAAGCAACTCCTCGACAAGTTGAGAGAGCGATCCGTGAAAGTCAATTTGCTTTTGAGATTATCTATTCTATTCAGGAGAAAGAACTCACTGAGGTCGAAAAGGATATGGAAATTCTCAAAGCTGGTTTTGAATTGTTAGAATGGGATTACTTAGGAGGTTCTGGCAGTCGTGGCTATGGTAAAGTGTGTTTTAAAGACTTTGAGGTTAAGACTGTCTTTGGTAAATTTAATGAGAATAGGATTAAAAAAGCCCTGAAACCATTTACTAAGGATGAGTCCGATGGTGGAGGAAGTGCAGAGACCCCAGATTCAGAAATTAAGTAAGGAGATCTGCTATGGCCTATCAACTCTATAAATTAGATTTTAAGTCTGCTCATTTTGGTGAAGGTCATTTGGATGATTCGGTCATGACTTTCACGGCAGCCCGTCTTTACTCTGCCTTAGTGCTTGAAGCTATCAAGGCGGGGGTCTTAGATGAGTTTGAGAATTTATCTCGACAAGAGGATTTTGTGCTGACTGATGCTTTCCCCTATATGGAAGCCCCTTATCTCCCTAAGCCAATCGGCTATCCATTATTAGATAAAGTAAACCGAAGTGAAGATATTATCAAACAGCGGGAAGAAGCAAAAAAAGCAAAAAAATTAGCTTTTATTAAGCTGGGGGATTTTGACCGTTTTCTATCTGGAAATAGTATCATCGGTGAATATCTGGCTACAAAATCAGTTAACACAAAAAACCAGCCCTTCCAAGATGGAAATCTTTATCAAGTTGCTTCAGTTCACTTTGATAAAAGCAGTCTGTATTTTATAGCCAATCAATCTGATTTGTTGGATCGTTTGTTGGAAAGTCTACAGTTCAGTGGGATCGGAGGGAAGCGCAGCAGTGGTTACGGTGGTTTTACTCTGGATAAAACTGTTGCCCAGCCACTGGATTTTTTGGAAAAATTAACTGTTAACCATACAGGCAAAGTCATGACTTTGACAACTTCCTTGCCGGTAGATAGTGATTTGGAAATAGCAATGAATGAGGGGCGTTACTTACTGAAAAAGGGAAGTGGCTTTGCATTTAGTGAGAAAATAGAGTCTAATTATCGTAAGCAGAATCTTTACACTTTTAAGGCAGGTTCAACCTTTTCCAAAACGTATAATGGTCAAATCTGTGATGTCAGGCCAAGTAATGAGTTTCCTCATCCAGTCTGGCATTATGCTAAACCTTTATTTTATATATTGGAGGAATCCAAATGAAAACAAAATATAGGAAATTTAAGTTGACCCTGTGGACTTTAGCGCCAGTGCATATCGGGAGTGGTCTGCTTCATACCGCTCGTGAGTATATCCTTGAAGGGGACGAATATTACTTTCCAGATATGACTCTGCTTTATGACGAATTTATCAAACAAGGTATCGATGAAAAATTTCAAAAGTTCTTAATTAACTCTGATAATAAAACCAATCGAATAAGTGATTTTCTAGCTGAGCATGGCATAACAAAACGTGATTTTGGAGGTTATAGACTTCAAGCAACAGGACTTGAAAAGCCTAAAGGAGATGATGCAATCCGAAATCAGGAAACGACAGACCCAGGAGAAATCAATGGCGTTCATCAATTTATGAGAGATTGTTACGGTAACCCTTATATCCCGGGCAGCTCTCTTAAAGGTGCTATTCGCACTATTTTGATGAATACGCATTGGCACTCAACGAATTTTAAGCAGGAAAATAAAAAAGGCAAAATCGTTGAAAATAAGAAAGCGATTCCTTGGGGACCAACTAGACGACAGAGACATGAAAAAATAAAACCTTTTGATGATATTTTTAATGAAATTCGTGTCTCAGATAGTCAGCCTTTGACAAATGATGATTTAATTCTTGTTCAAAAGTGGGATTTTAGTCCAGATAAAGATACAAAGCCGCATTCACTAAGTATCTATCGTGAAGCTCTGAGACCTGGAACTAAGATGGAATTTGAAATCATTACCGCTTCAGGTTTTAAAGGTGGAAGAGCCGGCGAGCTCGTTGCTTCTCTTGGAGAATATGCACAAAAATTTTACTTTGGAGTGACAGAAGATGAAGCCTATGAAGGCTACGAAGATTTCTTTCTAAAGAAATTTCCTAATCATTTAATTCAGAACAATGAACCCTATCCCCTCTATCTAGGTGGTGGAAGTGGTGCTTGGACCAAAACAGTTTTTAGGCAGGCGGATGGCGAAGTTCAACAACGACATGAGAAAATGTCTGGACGAGGGGCTCTAAAATTGACAAAGGCGCCTTTTTTAACCGTTGATGGTGAAATAGAATTAATTAATAATGCAGAGAATTTCTATGAAATGGGCAAAACCTGTTTTACGATTATGGAGGAGTAACAAGATGAAGACGTTGATTACATTTATCAGTCAGTATGACCCGATTGGTGTTGAATTTGTGGATACAAAACAAGATAATGTAGATGGTCCTCAAAAAAGATTTAGACCCAACTTCGGACAGGACTTGACTGTAGCTTCAGTAAAAAACTATGAAAATGATGACTATAAGCTAAGGATATCAGACGGTGCTGCTCTTTTTATTATAAAAAATGAATTACCTGACAAAATTATTGTGATATATAGTGACGAGATGAAGGTAAAACAGGAAAACTTTGAAGCAGCTGTTCAAGCTGTTTACGATGGAAAAGAAGCTCCAGTGATACAGAATGAACATGTAAAAGAAGGGATTCACGAATTTGATACAATGTATAAATTCGTGGAAGAAATTCTTAACAGAGAAGATATGTCACAAGGGAATTATGTTTTAAATGTGACGAGTGGCACTCCTCAGTGTCAAGCTGCTATGTATGCTATCAATTTTGTCAAGGATTATGACACAAGGCTTGCTCGGGTGAATTCTCCAAGAAGTGAGAAGACAAATCAATCAAACCAAGGAGCTCCCTGGTTTGAAACTGCTACCTTTAAATATTTTTTGGAAAAACAAGCCTCAGATTATAAAGACAATCGTCAGTTGGGGATTGAAAAAGGAGAGAAGTTTAAAAATAATTTACTACAACGGACCTATAAAGATTTCATTTTGAAGTATGAATACAAAGCGGCGTTAGATATATTAAAGGCAAATTCCGATATCATTTCTAATAGACAAGATCAAGAAAATTCAAAACATATATTAGAAAACATGATTAGTGTTTTTCAAAAACAGAGAGTTCTTGAAGAGCTTGCAGCTGATGCTAAATTGAAATATAATGACACAGACGAGTTTCAAAAAGTGTTAAACTATTATCTGATGATTGATATTCTAAACCGTAGAGGTCAAGTGACTGATGTGCTTGTCAAGGCAAAATCCTTTGCGGAGTTTATCTTGAAATCTGTAATTGAGAGAAGGCATCCGGATTTAAAAGTAATTAAAAAAATTAAGAGAATTAATATCTTTGATATGATTAAAATTCTCAACCATTATGATGAATATTCTGAATTTGAAACTTCAATTTCTAAAGTTCAGGATGTAAATTCTCAAAGAAATAAAGTTGCTCATGGACTGGCTGGAATCTCAGTAGAGCAAGAGGAATTGGATGAATTAGTGAAAGGTTTGAAGGAGCTGGTCACTACAGCATATTCTGATATAGATGTCTCTTTATATCAGAAATATTTTGATTATTATGACACAAAGAATCAAGAGTTAATCAGATATCTTTATAGGGAAACCAAGTCTCAAAAATAGAAAAAACACCTAGAGCCTGCAGTAAGCTGCCTGCTTCTAGGTGTTTTACTTTATTTATCAAACTGTACTTCCTCAATCAGGTACTCGATAAAGCGCTCTCCCATCTTGGACAGGCTGGCTTTTTCGTGCTGGATGTAGACCAGCTCGATTGGGTCATCGATGTCCAGTGGGATAGAGACGATATTGTCGCCGTTAAGGTTGCTGTTGAGAATACCGGTGGCGATGGTGTAGCCATCCAGACCAATCAAGAGGTTAAAGAGTGTTGCGCGGTCGCTGACCACGATAGACTTTTTGTGGTGCTCCTGCGAAAGGATTTCTTCTGAAAAGTAGAAGGAATTGTGCGTACCTTGGTCATAACTGAGATAAGGGAAATCCTCTAAGTCGGACAGTTGTACCAGCTTCTTCTTGGCCAGCGGGTTGGACTTGCTGACAAAGATATGGGGCTGCGCTGTGAAGAGATGGGTCGCGATCAGATGGCTGTCGTCCAGCATTTTGGACAAGACATCGCGGTTATAGCTGTTGAGGAAGAGCACACCGATTTCGCTGCGGAAGTTTTTCACATCGTCAATGATTTCCCAAGTCCGAGTCTCCCGTAGGAAGAGCTCGTATTTTTCCATGTCGCTTTTTTTGAGGAGTGACACAAAGGCGTTGACCACAAAGGCATAGTGTTGGGAAGAAACGCTGAAAAGTTCGCGATTGGCGACGGGGTTCTTATAGCGTTCCTCCAGAAGCTGGGTCTGCTCTACCACTTGGCGGGCATAAGAAAGAAACTCCATGCCGTCCTTGGTCAGGGTAATGCCCTTGGGATTGCGAATGAAGATGTCAATGCCCATTTCATTTTCTAGATCCCGCACGGCGTTGGATAGACTAGGCTGGGTAATAAAAAGTTGCTTGGCAGCCTCATTCATGCTGCCTGTCTCGACGATTTTGATAATGTAGTGTAATTGTTGAATTCTCATAGGTCTATTTTATCATATTAGCATTGACAAAACACGGTTTAAGTTGTAAAATATTTTAAATTCAACCTTTAAGGAAGTCCAGAGAGACTGCAAGGAAACGGAAAAAGAACAGAAGGCTCAAATGCCTTTCTTTTGTAAAACCTTGCTGCGGCGAGGTTTTTATCATATAAGGAGAAAGAGGGTATCATGGTTAGCGAAAGCTGTAAAGAGAGATTTGGCAAGATTATGCTGGAGCAAATGGAGCTGCTGGATCAAGTAGAAATTGCGCCTCAGATTTTTTCGATGCGTCTGAGAGGCCAGATGGTGAGCCAGATGCAGGTCGGGCAATTCCTGCACATCCGAGTGCCAGATGATAGTAAGCTGCTACGACGGCCCATTTCAATATCGGAGATTGATCGAGAGCAGCAAATCTGCCGGATCATTTACCGAGTTGAAGGTGGCGGTACGGCAATCTTCTCTCAGCTCCCTGTCGGCAGCTATCTTGATGTCATGGGGCCTCAGGGGAATGGCTTTGATTTGTCTCCTGTAGAAAAGGGCGATAAGGTCTTGATTATCGGTGGTGGTATCGGTGTGCCTCCTCTCTTACAAACGGCGAAAGAACTCCATGCTAAGGGGGTTCAAGTCACTGCAGTATTAGGCTTTGCCAATCAATCTGCGGTTATTCTGGAAGAAGAATTTCGTGAGTGTAGTCAGCTGTTCATCACTACAGATGATGGGACTTACGGTCAAAAGGGCTATGTATCAACCATTGTCGACGAGCTGACTGAGGATTTTGCTGCGGTCTATTCTTGTGGGGCGCCAGGTATGCTTCAGTATGTGGATCGGAAATTTCACGATCATCCCCATGCCTATCTATCAATGGAGTCTCGGATGGCTTGTGGCATGGGCGCCTGCTATGCCTGCGTCGTTCATGTAGCAGGTCAGGATGAAGCAGTTAATAAGCGGGTCTGCGAAGACGGACCAGTTTTTGAGACTGGAAGCATCGTGCTTTAGGAGGATAAAGAAATGACTGAAAATCGTTTAAAAATTTCTCTGCCAGGTCTAGAGCTGAAAAATCCAATCATCCCAGCTTCAGGCTGTTTTGGTTTTGGTCAGGAATATGCCAAATATTATGACTTGGACTTGCTTGGCTCGATTATGATCAAAGCGACGACACAAAATCCTCGCTTTGGCAATCCAACGCCCCGTGTGGCTGAGACGCCAGCTGGTATGCTCAATGCTATCGGCCTCCAAAATCCAGGTGTAGATGCAGTTTTGGCTGAAAAACTTCCTTGGCTGGCTCAGCACTATCCAGACTTGCCGATTATTGCCAATGTGGCCGGTTTTTCCAATGAAGAATATGCTTATGTATCTGGAAAAATCTCCCAAGCCCCCAATGTCAAGGCGATTGAGCTCAATATTTCCTGCCCCAATGTAGACCACGGCAATGCGGGGCTTTTAATCGGGCAAGTTCCTGAGCTAGCCTATGAGGCAGTAAAAGCAGCAGTTGCTGCCTCCCAAGTCCCAGTCTATGTCAAATTGACCCCCAGCGTAGCAGATATTACCCAAGTGGCCAAAGCGGCAGAAGATGCGGGCGCGAGCGGACTGACCATGATCAATACCTTGGTGGGAATGCGTTTTGATTTAAAAACGAAGCGGCCCATCATTGCCAATGGAACGGGTGGTATGTCTGGCCCAGCTGTCTTTCCTGTTGCGCTCAAGTTGATTCGTCAGGTTGCTCAGTTCACCAAACTGCCAATCATTGGCATGGGCGGAGTTGACTCGGCAGAGGCGGCGCTGGAGATGTTTATCGCCGGTGCATCAGCTATCGGTGTCGGAACGGCGAATTTTACCGATCCATATGCCTGCCCCAACATCATAGAAAAGTTGCCGCAGGTCATGGATAAATACGGTATCGATAGCTTAGAAAGCTTGAGAAAAGAAGTCAGAGAAAATTTACTTTAAGCTCTATTTTCTCTTGACAAACTACCCAGTAAATTATAGAATGATTAGGATAAAACCTTTAAAGAAGTCCAGAGAGGCTCTAAGGCTCATACGTTTAAAATGGCAGATTCTGCCTAATTTTCGTGTAACCTTGCTCTCGGGCAAGGTTTTTTCTATGATTTTAAATCATTGCTATTTTTAGTAAATAATAAGGAGAACCTACCTCATGCGTGAAGAACGTCCCATTATCGCCCTAGACTTTCCATCCTTTGATGATGTCAAAAACTTCCTGGAGCATTTTCCTGAAGATGAAAAACTGTACGTCAAAATCGGCATGGAATTCTTTTATGCCATTGGTCCAGAAATTGTGCATTATCTGAAAGGTTTGGGACATAGCATTTTCCTCGATTTGAAATTGCACGACATTCCTAATACCGTGCGTTCAGCTATGTCTGTTTTGGGAACATTCGGCATTGATATGGTGACAGTTCATGCAGCTGGCGGCGTTGAGATGATGCGGGAGGCCAAAAAAGTTCTCGGTGACAATGCGAAGCTGGTAGCGGTAACCCAGTTGACTTCAACTAGCGAAGAAGACATGCGCGACTGCCAAAATATCCAAACAACCGTGCAAGAATCCGTTGTCAATTATGCCCGCAAGGCCAAGGAAGCTGGGCTGGATGGGGTTGTTTGTTCAGCCTTGGAAGTTGAGCTGATCAAGGAAGCTACGGCGGACGATTTTCTTTGTGTGACGCCGGGTATCCGGCCAGCAGGTGCTGAAATCGGTGACCAAAAACGGGTCATGACGCCGCAGGAAGCTCATCAGATTGGCAGCAATTATATTGTGGTTGGTCGGCCGATTATTCAGGCTGAAAATCCTTGGGATGCCTATCATGAAATTAAGAGACAGTGGAACAGCTAAGCAAAAATAAGACTTTCAAATGAAACCTTCAAACGAAACGAATAGCTTAAAAAACAGATTTATAAGGAGTACAAAATGACTTTAGCCAACGATATTGCACGCGACTTGTTGAAAATCAAAGCGGTTTACTTGAAACCAGAGGAGCCTTTTACTTGGGCTTCTGGGATTAAATCACCGATTTATACGGATAACCGAGTGACTTTGGCCTACCCAGAAACTCGGACTTTGATTGAAAATGGCTTTGTCGAAAAAATCCGTGCGGAATTTCCTGATGTGGAAGTGATTGCGGGTACGGCAACAGCAGGCATTCCTCACGGGGCTATCATCGCCGACAAGATGAATCTACCTTTTGCTTATATCCGCAGCAAACCAAAAGATCACGGGGCGGGTAATCAGATTGAAGGGCGTGTCGCTCCTGGTCAAAAGATGGTTGTGATTGAAGATTTGATTTCCACTGGTGGGTCTGTCTTGGATGCTATTGCAGCAGCCAAGCGTGAAGGGGCAGATGTGATTGGTGCTGCAGCAATCTTCACCTATGAATTGCCCAAGGCGGATAAGAACTTTGCGGATGCAGGCGTGAAGTTAGTTACCTTGTCAAACTATACAGAGCTTATCCACTTGGCCGAACAAGAAGGCTACATCAATGCAGAAGGATTGGCTTTATTGAAGAAGTTCAAAGACGATCAAGAAAATTGGCAAAATTAAGAAGGTACGAGGAGGCGGGATGAGGATGTCCCTGTCTCCTTTTTAGGGGTGATTTTTGATGTCGTTCACTTTTTAAAATAGCAAAAAAACCTTGATTTTGTTATAATGAAGCTATGTCTAAGATTTATCATGTCACTTTTTCGATCCTGCAAAAAATTATGCTGGTATTGAGCATTCATTGGTTGTTTACAGCTATTGGTTTCGGTGTCTATTTGGCTTATTTGAATAGTCTGGCTCTGATTTTGTTTGGCATCTTGGCCTTTCTAGCGGATCGCTATCGGCTTCAGCTCAAAAAGTCTTATCATTTTCTAATGCGGCATAAGCTTGCCATAGCGTTTGCAGCTCTTCTTTTTCAGCTCATCATGCTCTTATCGGCTGAGCTTTTGATTAGGCGGGATGCAGCGGTAGTTTTCACAGGGGCTTTCAAGTACCTGAAGGAGTCATCTATTTCCAGCTATCTGACGCGCAATCCCAATAATCTGCCCCTCTTTCTCTATGAGCGTTTTTTCTTCAACCTTTTTGGAGAAGCAGCTCTCTGGATTATGCAGGGACTCAATCTTTTTTATGTCAATATTGCGGCTTGGATTCTCTACAAAGGCTGTCAGAGATATTTTTCTCAGACTGTAGCAGATGTGACATTTACCCTCTATGTGGCTCTGGTCGGATTTTCACCTTATTACATGTCCATGTATACTGATATTCCCCCTCTGCCTTTAATTAGTTTACAGATTTTTCTGGCTCTTGGTTTACTCAAAAATCAGGAAAAAACCAGACAAATCATTGGCAGCAGCTTCTTGCTAGGAATTCTGACCAGTCTTGCCTTTCTGATTCGTCCGACAGTGATGATTCTGATGATTGCTGTTTTTGGAGTCCTGTTTTTGAGGAAAAACTGGAAAAAGTTTTTCTTGACTGCGACGGTATTCGGCCTTGGTTTTTCTGCTAGCTATCTTCCGCTTCATTATGGCCTAGCTCATCAGACAGAAGTGCCGATTATCCAAGGGAAAGGACTGGCCAAAGGACCGCTACTTTTCATCAATCTGGGTTTAACCAATATTGGTCACGATCAGGAGGATATGAAGGAAGGGCTGTTGCAATATGTTGATCCTGATAAGCGAGATGACTACAATAATGGAATGTTTGCTACCGAAAATGTCATTAAGGAAATCAAGCGTCGCCTGAAGGAATACACTCCGTTAACCTTTCTTCAACATCTGTATTATAAGCAATCTTTGACGGTTGCCGAAGGCAACTTGGGCTGGCTCTATCGGAGTGTTGAACATGAAAAAACGCCCTATATTTCACCGCTTTATGAAAGCACAAAAGATAATGCATTTACCCAGTTTATCCGTGATTTTTTCCTAAATTCAGATAAGGATAGTTATCGTTATTATTCGCTACTTAAGCAGGTGGTTTGGATTATTATGGCTTTAGGGCTTGTCTTTGCCCTTTGGAAATACCGACCAGACGACTCTTTGAATTTCTTAATTTTGGCAGTCTTTGGAGGTTTACTCTTTTTGCAAATTTTTGAGGGAGGGAAGACCCGTTATCTGATTCAGTTTTTGCCGCAGATTCTGATTTTATCTGCTGTGGGTTTGACTCAGTATCCGCTAGATTTGAATCGCATGAAGTTTTGGAAAAAATGAGGTCTAAGGAGACCTATTGTCATCCCTTGCTCGTAAACATAGAATGTAAAATAAAAAGGAGAGAAGATGCAGCATTCAGCTTGGCACGCTTTGATTAAGGAGCAGCTGCCAGAAGGTTATTTTGCAAAAATCAATCATTTTTTAGACGAAGTTTATGCTTCAGGAACCATTTACCCACCTCGCGACAAGGTTTTTAATGCCATTCAGACGACGGATTTGGCGGATGTTAAGGTGGTTATTTTAGGGCAGGATCCCTACCACGGACCGAGACAGGCGCAGGGCTTGAGTTTTTCGGTCCCTGATGACATTCCAGCACCGCCTTCTTTGCAGAATATTCTCAAAGAACTGGCTGATGATATCGGAGTGAAAGAGTCACATGATTTGACTTCATGGGCCCAGCAAGGAGTTCTCTTGCTCAATGCTGGACTGACAGTACCTGCTGGCCAGGCCAATGCTCATGCCGGCTTAATCTGGGAGCCTTTTACGGATGCCATTATTAAGGTCGTTAATGCAAAGTCAGATCCGGTTGTCTTTATCCTCTGGGGTTCTTACGCCCGTAAGAAAAAAGCTTTGATTAGTAATTCCCAACATTTGATTATTGAGTCGGCTCATCCAAGTCCGCTGTCTGCTTACCGTGGCTTTTTTGGCAGTAAACCCTTTTCCCGCACCAATGAGTTTTTAGTTACTAAAGGCTTGGAGCCTATCAATTGGTTAGCATAGGAGGTAGTATGGTTCAGTTAGCAACGATTTGTTATATTGATAATGGTCGGGATTTTCTCATGTTGCACCGCAACAAAAAGCCCAACGATGTCCATGCTGGGAAATGGATTGGTGTCGGTGGCAAGCTAGAGCGGGGAGAAACCCCGCAGGAATGCGCTGCTCGCGAAATTTTAGAGGAAACAGGTCTAAAGACCAAGCCTGTCCTAAAAGGTGTTATTACTTTTCCAGAATTCACTCCCGACTTGGACTGGTACACCTATGTTTTCAAGGTAACGGAGTTTGAAGGAGAGTTGATTGATTGCAATGAAGGGACGCTGGAATGGGTGCCTTACGATCAGGTTCTTTCAAAACCAACTTGGGAAGGTGATCATACCTTTGTTGAATGGCTGTTGGAGGATAAGCCCTTCTTTTCAGCCAAATTTGTTTATGATGGTGATAAACTGCTCGACACGCAGGTCGATTTTTACGAATAAAGGAGATAAAAAATGCTACTAATCAAGAATGGCCGTGTAATGGATCCTAAGTCTGGTCTAGATCAAGTGTGTGATGTGCTGGTGGAGGGCAAGAAAATTGTCAAAATCGGCCAAAATCTGGAAGCGACTGATGCCCAAGTTCTAGATGCCAGTGGTTTGGTCGTTGCCCCCGGTCTGGTTGACATTCACGTTCATTTTCGGGAGCCGGGTCAGACTCATAAGGAAGACATTCACACAGGAGCTTTGGCAGCGGCAGCAGGCGGCTTTACAACGGTCGTTATGATGGCCAATACCAATCCGACCATTTCTACAGTTGAAACGCTGCAGGAAGTGCTAGAGTCAGCTAGTCGTGAAAATATTCATATCAAGTCGGTCGCGACCATTACTGAGAATTTCGATGGCCAGCATTTGACAGATTTCAAAGCTCTCTTGGCTGCTGGTGCCGTTGGCTTCTCAGATGACGGGATTCCTTTGGAAAGTTCAAAGGTTCTTCGAGAAGCCTTGATCGAAGCCAGAAAAAACAAGACCTTTATTTGTCTGCATGAGGAAGATCCAGGACTCAACGGTATTCTGGGCTTCAATGAAAATATCGCCAAAGAGCATTTTAATTTTTGCGGGGCGACAGGTGTGGCCGAATATAGTATGATTGCTCGCGATGTCATGATTGCCTACGATGCTAAAGCCCATGTCCATATTCAGCATCTATCCAAGGCAGAAAGTGTCAAGGTTGTCGAGTTTGCCCAAAAACTGGGGGCTCAGGTAACGGCAGAAGCAGCACCTCAGCACTTCTCCAAGACTGAGTCTCTGCTGTTGACCAAGGGCAGCAGTGCTAAGATGAATCCGCCTTTGCGGTTGGAATCTGACCGTATGGGTGTCATTGAAGGGCTCAAATCGGGTGTCATTTCCGTTATTGCAACGGACCACGCACCTCACCATGCTGATGAGAAAAATGTGGCGGATATTACCAAGGCACCATCTGGTATGACTGGTCTTGAAACCTCGCTTTCTCTGGGGCTGACCTATCTGGTGGAAGCAGGGCACCTTAGCCTCATGCAACTGTTAGAGAAAATGACGGTCAATCCAGCTAGTCTCTATGATTTTAATGCTGGTTTTCTGGCCGAAGAAGGTCCAGCTGACATCACTATTTTCGATCCTAAAGCTGACCGCTTAGTCTCCGATCACTTTGCATCTAAAGCAGCCAACTCACCTTTTGTTGGTGAAGAACTCAAAGGTCAAGTCAAATATACCATCTGCGATGGAGAAATTGTCTTCCAAGCCTAAGTTTAAATTTGCAGAATAGCAACGTCCCTTTCAGATTTGGGGCGTTTTTTCTTATTATGGAGGAAAAGAGAGGACTTGGTTAAAATCTGACCAAATAAGATTCACTTTTTACAAAAAAACGGTATAATATTACAAAAAACATAGATTGGAGCTTTTTGATGAAAAAGAAGCATCTTATTTTACCTGTTTTATCCACAATCCTTTTGGCGCCTGCCTTTTTGGCCCATCAAGTTGCGGCGGATGATGTTCAACCAGCTACGACAGTGTCAAATCTTAGCAACTCTGTTCAACAGCCAGCTGAAACTGAAGTAGCACCGACCAGTGGTGAATCTGCCGATGAAGCTAGTGTGAATGCAGCTATAGCTGCTAATGGTCAGGACGCATCAGGTGCGGCGGCTCCTGAAGCAAATTTGCTTGAGGCAACCATTCTTCACACAAATGATGTACACGGCCGTATCGTGGAAGAAAAAGGTGTTATCGGAGATGCCAAGCTTGCAGCTGTCATCAAAGAAGAACGTGCGAAAAATCCTCAAACTCTCGTTGTGGATGCAGGTGATGCTTTCCAAGGTCTGCCAATTTCAAACAGTTCAAAAGGGGAAGAACGTGCGAAGATTCTGAATGAAATTGGTTATGATGCAATGGCGGTCGGAAACCATGAATTTGACTTTGGTTTGGATGAAGCCAAAAAATACAAAGAAATTCTCAATTTCCCACTGCTCAGCTCCAATACTTATGCTAACAATGCACGTGTTTTCCAAGCTTCAACCATTGTGGACAAGGATAAGAATGTAGAAGGTGATGAGTTTGTTGTGATTGGGGTGACCACTCCTGAGACAGCTACGAAAACCCACCCTAAAAACATTCAAGGTGTGACCTTCGCGGATCCAATCACAGAGGTTAATCGGGTGATTGACGAGGTCGAAGCACGTGCAGCTGCAGAAGGCAAGACTTACAAAAACTATGTTGTTCTGGCTCACTTAGGTGTTGATACTACGACGCCACTTGAATGGCGCGGCTCTACTCTAGCGGCAGCCCTGTCTGCAAATGAAAAACTCAGAGGCAAACGTGTTACCGTGATTGATGGTCACTCTCATACAGTTGAGTCCACTACTTACGGAGAAAATGTGACCTACAACCAGACTGGCAGCTACTTACATAATATCGGTAAAGTTACCTTTAAGGCCAACCAACTTTTGGGAAATCCTCAGCAAATCCCAGCTGAAACAGCTAAAAAAGCCACTCCAGATCCAGTTGTAGCAGAGATGGTCAAGAAGATTAAGGAAAAATACGATGCAGAAAATGCCAAGGTGGTCGTGGCAAACAGCCCTGTGGAGCTTAACGGTGATCGTGAAAATGTCCGCGTTCGAGAAACCAATCTGGGGAACGTGGTAGCAGATGCCCTTTACCAATATGGACAAACAGGATTTGCCAATAAAACAGACTTGGCTGTAACCAACGGTGGTGGTTTACGAGAAACGATTTCCAAAGACAAGCCAATTACTAAGGGAAATGTCATTGCTGTTCTGCCTTTCGGTAACACCATTTCTCAAATCAAGGTAACAGGTCAGAATATCGCAGATATGTTTGCCAAATCTTTGGGCTCAATCCTGCAAGAAAAAGATGGAAAACCTGTCTTGGATGAAAACGGCCAACCATTGTTAGAGCCAAGCGGCGGTTTCCTGCAAGTCTCTGGTGCTAAAGTTTACTATGACACAACCCTGCCAGCAGAGAAACGTATTCTTCACATCGAAATCAAGAATAAAGAAACAGGTGCTTATGAGGCTCTTGAACTGGCTAAGACCTATTACCTGACAACCAACGACTTCTTAGCAGCCGGTGGTGACGGTTATACCATGCTGGGTGGTGCACGTGAAGAAGGACCATCTATGGACGTAGCATTTGCAGACTATCTGGAAAGTGCTGATTTGACGGCTTATGCAGTTATCAATCCTAATTCTCGCACGATTTCTATGTCTGCTAGCAAGGATACAGATGGTGATGGCTACACAGACATCGAGGAAATCAAACAAGGCACCAATCCAAACGATGCCGCTTCTAAGCCTGGACAAAGTAACCCTACTACCCCAACGACTCCTAGCAATCCAGTAGTTCCATCTCACCTGAGCCAGCCGACCTATCAAGCTCCAGCACAGGTTCGTCCTACAGGAGCAGTAAGTAAGCAAGAAATTCTTCCGGAAACAGGAAGCAAAAATCCTTTCCTTATTTCCCTCTTTGGACTGGTTCTGGGAACGTTCGGCGTAGCAAGCCTGAAAAAAACTCAAAAAGACTAAGAAAAATGAGGCTGGGACAAAAGTCCTAGCCTCTCAATTGTTTTTGGATTGTCGAGCAAGACGCAGTGGTTGAGTGGGCTCTACTACGCTGATTTCATCAGCTTTTACAGCCCTACTCAACTGTGCGGAGGTGGGACGACGAAATCGAATTCTAACGAATTACCGATTTCTGTCCCACTCTCATTTTTTTGGATTTTGTTTGGTGAGATTGATGCCCCAAGGGATTAGGTTTTCAGTTTTATTTCGAATCCGCTGGATATTATCACGGTGACGAATGATGATAATAGCTGCCAATAGGATAATAATCAAGGTAAAAAGGAGATCATAGCTAGGTAAAAGAAAGCCAAAAGCAGGGAAAAGCAAAGCGGACAGGATGCCCACGATTGCGGAGACCACGCTGGCTAAGGAAATCATACTTCCCAGATAAAGGGTCGTCACAAAGACAAGTATTAGATAGATGAAGAAAGCTGGTGAGAAGCCTAGAACGACTCCCGCACTAGTCGCTACAGCCTTGCCCCCCTTAAAGCCCGCAAAGATAGGGAAGGTATGACCAATCACAGCCAAGAGACCGAAAATCAGTGGTGAAATCCCCTCAATATGCAGGAAAAGCGGCAGCAGGGTTGCCAGTGTACCTTTGAAAAAGTCAATCACAAAAGTTGCGGTGCCGGCCGTCTTTCCCAAAATACGGAAAGTATTAGTCGTGCCAGTATTGCCACTGCCGTATTCGCGGAGGTTCTTTTTAAAGAAAATCTGCCCAATCCACAAACCTGTCGGAATGGAGCCCAGTAAGTATGCTAGTATTAATCCAATTATCGTGTTCATCATGATTTCATTATACCATGATTTGGGGTTTGGACAAAGAACTATTCTGAGAATATTTTCAAGGAATTGTCTAGTCTGACGATTGTCAGCTAAGGCGAATTTCAGCTAGTTGAGTGGAAATCTAGGCTTTATCAGCCTTTTCAGAGCTATTTTTTAGAAAAAACTTTGCAAAATTTGCCAAAAACCTGTAAGATAATAAGGATGACTATCATGCAGGAGGTTCTTGTGGCAAAAAAGGAAATCAATATTAACAATTATAATGACGATGCCATTCAGGTATTAGAAGGGTTGGATGCGGTCCGCAAACGTCCGGGGATGTATATCGGATCGACTGACGGAGCGGGACTCCACCATCTGGTCTGGGAGATTGTAGACAATGCAGTCGATGAAGCCTTGTCAGGCTTCGGTGACCGAATCGAGGTCACCATCAACAAGGACGGCAGTCTGACCGTCGCAGACCACGGACGCGGGATGCCAGTCGGCAAGCACGCTATGGGGATTCCCACAGTTGAGGTCATCTTCACCGTTCTTCACGCTGGTGGTAAGTTCGGTCAAGGCGGATATAAGACCTCAGGCGGTCTCCACGGTGTAGGCTCCTCTGTCGTCAATGCCCTGTCTAGCTGGCTGGAAGTGGAAATCACGCGCGATGGCACTGTTTACAAGCAGCGCTTTGAAAATGGCGGAAAACCAGTCACTACGCTCAAGAAAATCGGCACGGCACCTAAGTCCAAGTCTGGGACCAAAGTGACCTTCATGCCGGATGACACGATTTTTTCAACGACAGACTTCAAGTACAACACCATTGCGGAGCGGCTGAAGGAATCAGCCTTCCTGCTCAAGAATGTTCGCCTGTCGTTGACCGATGCACGGATTGGCGAAGAAGTAGAGTTTCACTATGAGAACGGGGTTGAGGACTTTGTCAGCTACCTCAATGAAGACAAGGAAACCCTGACTCCTGTCCTCTATTTCGAGGGCGAGGAGAGCGGCTTCCAAGTTCAGGTGGCCCTCCAGTACAACGACGGCTACTCAGATAATATCTTGTCCTTTGTCAATAACGTCCGCACCAAGGACGGCGGGACCCATGAGACAGGGCTCAAGTCTGCCATTACCAAGGCCATGAACGACTATGCCAGAAAGACCGGCCTACTCAAGGACAAGGACAAGAATCTGGAAGGCTCGGACTACCGTGAGGGTCTAGCTGCTGTCCTGTCCATCCTGGTCCCTGAGGCGCACCTGCAGTTTGAAGGCCAGACCAAGGACAAGCTGGGCAGTCCTCTAGCTCGTCCGGCCGTGGACTCTATCGTCTCTGACAAGCTGACTTTCTTCCTCTTGGAAAATGGTGAGCTGGCGTCCAATCTCATCCGTAAGGCTATCAAGGCTAGAGATGCTAGGGAAGCGGCCCGCAAGGCGCGTGACGAAAGCCGCAATGGCAAGAAGAATAAGAAAGACAAGGGCTTGCTCTCTGGTAAGCTGACTCCAGCCCAGTCCAAGAACCCAGCCAAGAACGAACTCTATCTGGTCGAGGGAGACTCTGCCGGTGGCTCTGCCAAGCAAGGCCGTGACCGTAAGTTCCAAGCCATCCTGCCCCTGCGCGGTAAGGTTATCAATACTGCTAAGGCTAAGATGGCTGACATTCTCAAGAACGAAGAAATCAACACCATGATTTACACCATCGGTGCTGGTGTTGGGACAGACTTTACCCTTGAGGACGCCAACTATGACAAGATCATCATCATGACCGATGCGGACACCGACGGTGCCCATATCCAAACCTTGCTGCTGACCTTTTTCTATCGCTATATGCGCCCGTTGGTAGAGGCCGGCCGCGTCTATATCGCCCTGCCGCCTCTCTACAAGATGTCCAAGGGCAAGGGCAAGAGCGAAGTCGTCGAGTATGCCTGGACCGATGGAGAGCTAGATGACCTGCGCCGCAAGTTTGGCAAGGGTGCCATGCTTCAGCGCTACAAGGGGCTTGGTGAAATGAACGCTGACCAGCTCTGGGAGACGACCATGAATCCCGAAACCCGCACCCTCATCCGTGTCACCATTGAAGACCTGGCCCGCGCCGAACGCCGTGTCAATGTCCTCATGGGCGACAAGGTCGAACCACGCCGTAAGTGGATTGAGGATAACGTCAAGTTTACTCTTGAGGAGAGTGGGGAGATGGTGTTTTAGGGGGATATAGCAAAGCATGTTTATAACAATACAAAATGTTCAGCAAAATGATTTACCAATATCACAACAGTGGTGGTGGGTAGTATTAGCTCTGATAGTAACTACGATTTTGGGACCAATTATAGTACATAGTTTAAAAAATAGATTTGACAATGCAAAAAAGATAGATATAGTTGGAAATAGTATTTTAAACATAAATAACAGAAATGGAGTTCCTGAACCAGCAGCTTCTGGACAACAGTTATATTCAAATTTTTTATTAAATACTCTAACTGTAGAAAACAAAAGAAGTGCTATTCAATCAGTAACAGAAATTGAATTATATAATATCAGGAAAAACAATAACGATTTTCAAGATATTCAATACGATGGTGGCTTTTACGATAGAAATCAGAAATTTGTGCTTCTAACATATAACAATGGAACTAAAGAGTCGATGGTAGACCAGTATATTGTTAAGTTTACTAGGCTTGAGAAAGATACTTTTAAGGAAATTTATGAAACACAGAAAGTTCTACAAAATCCCCTGATTTTAAAGTCTGGAGATATTAAGAGTTTAATTATACTTCCATTTGATGAATTTGTTTCTGAATTTGAACAAAATACCAAATTACAATTTCTAAAAATTACAATTTTTGATAATACTGGAAAAGAAATACCTAATCTAATGTTAATTGTAGTTTACGATAGAAATGAAAAGAGATTTCGCAATAGCCCACTAGGTTTTGCTGGTTCTGTTATGGGTGAAGTTCCATTGATTAATTTGCTTGAAGACACCAAACAAAAATCTGTTACTTGCTTCCAACGATTAACTCCTGGTTCTAATGATGTTAAGTTTACCGTTTTAGTCGATAGAAGTTGTAAATTGAAATATAATGTAGCTGTTAAATGTGGAAAGAAAAGAATAGAGGATAAACACAAATATTCTATAGATATTCGAGTTCCTGTGTATAAACAGGAAAGGGGGACTTTTTATGGTGATTTTTATACATTCTTATTTAAAATGAATCATGCTTTAAATGATGATATTGATTATAATAAAGATCTAATCAATACTTTAAAGAGCGATTTGATTTATGATAAATATTATGCTGCTAGAACCTTTGCTAACGCAAAAATATAGTAAGCACTGTGATGAATGCTGCCATAGCATACATCAAACACCTCACCAGATTTTCGGATAAGCTCTCCAGAGCGTGAATGAGTCCGTCCGATTTTCGGACGAGGCCTTTCTTGGTAAATTCTGTTTGTCCGAAAATCGGACGAGCGTTTTTGGAGTAAAAGACGAACTTCTGTTTTTCGGACGAGCTCTTACAAGAGCAAAAAACTTTTTCCGAAAATCGGATGGAGTAAAAAGCACATTAAAATAAAAAATTAGGAGATTGTAAAAATGAAAAAAATTTATGGAACTACCAGTTTGGATGTTAAATCTTTAGAAAACAACGAATTTTTCCAGCTCATGTCTGAGAGCATGGAGGAAATTGCGGCTTTTATCAAGGAAAACAAGGTGGACGCTATTTACACGGCTAAGTTGACGGAGATGGAGCAACTTTTGGCTAAGCTACAGGGCGGGCTTCATCAGACCAAGTCCAGCAAGCTAGTGGCTAGTCTGGATCAGGCTGACCGTGAGCGCGACGATGCTTTGGCTACGCTCCAGTCTTTAGTTCGGGCCTTTGCACGGGTCAAGGATGCAGCGACCAAGGAGGCCTACGAGACCCTGTCTCAGCTCCTGAAAAACTACAGTGGCCTAGCTGGAACTAGCTTTGAAAAGGAGACCGAGGGCATAAAGCATCTACTTCAAGAGCTGAAAAAGTCAGCCTACCAGACAGCGCTAGCTAAGTTGCATCTGGAAGCCCATGTTGATAGTCTGGCAGCGGCTCAGAAGGCCTTTGACAAGGTTTACAAGGAGCGACTGACAGAGCTCAAGGGCAAGGCTCCAAGCCAGAATAAGACCGTCCGCCTCAAGCTACAAGAAATTTATGATTTTCTTGTGGACTTCACCGCCATCGGTGCTTACGCTTATCCCGAAAGAACTCACATGGTCAACCTCCGCGACCACCTCAACACTATCCGCAGCCGCTACAAAAAACGCAAACCAGCCAAGAAGGTGAAAGAAGAAGTGGCGGAGGCGAACTAGCAACTTCTGACGAAAGGAGCCAACCATGACGCTTGACAATAAACTGGGGCTGACGGATTCACTTGAACTAGCTAAGATTGAAGAAAAAATCAGCAAAACCCGAGCTAAAAAACTTTTTGAAGAGCAGCTTCTGGACGATAAAGCAGCTGGCACCTATGCGACTCTGGCCTTTATTCATAGGTTCTTATTTGAAGAAATCTATGACTTCGCTGGCCAGATTCGGACAGTCAATCTCGCCAAAGGGAATTTTCGCTTTGCGCCTGTCATGTATCTGGCAGCTTCCTTGGAAAATATCGACCGCATGCCTCAGCAGACCTTTGAGCAGATTGTCGAAAAGTACGTTGAGCTAAATATTGCCCACCCTTTTCGCGAGGGGAATGGTAGGAGCATGAGGCTTTGGCTGGACCACCTACTCAAGGCTGAGCTGGGGCAAGTTGTGGACTGGTCTCAAGTGGACAAGGAAGATTACCTCCTAGCTATGGAGCGCAGCCCCATTCGAGACACAGAAATCAAGCATGTCCTCAAGCAAGCCCTCACAACGGACATTCATAACCGCAACCTCTACATGAAGGGCGTTGACCATAGTTACTACTATGAAGGATATAGCCTATATAAAGCTGAGGAGTTGTGAGAGGAGAAGAAGTAACTCCGCTCTGATTTAACAAGCTGATTTTCACTCATTGGAGGTAAGTGTGTATGTTTGGATATCTTTTATACTATGCTTATATCATTATTCCTGTCGTTGCAGGGCCTGTTATTTATTTAATCTATTACAGTAAGCGGCCTAACCGAACTCATTTTATTTTTTCCTTTGTCTTAATGGTTATTACCGCTTGCATCTTTTTGTTTGATAATCCCTTAGCAGGTAGGGAGTATGCGGGATTGCTCTTCATATTTTACTTCTCTTTTACTTTTTCCCCTTTAAACCTCCTTTGTGGAATCACTGCTTTTATAAAGAGTATTCTCCATCGTAGATGTTTCCCAGAAAAGCTAGCAAATATTCTGATGATCAATTCCCTCTTGTTCATGATTGCTTCCATCTGTAATATCATGATGTTATTTTTAACCACCTTCCTTCAATATTGGTCCGATATGTTGGAACCCTTATTCACTGGCTGGATATGTGTGTTCTTGCCCCTTTCTTTTATTAGCGCTACTGTTCAGTTAGTAGTTGGTTATCGTGAAAATAAAAATATAAAAGAGACTTTTGGCTAGTTAAAAGAGCATAACACATTCTTTATTCAGGTTTAATATAATAGTTCTATTTTGTAAGGGATTATTATAGATACCAAGAACTTTGATATTAGGAGGCATACTCGTATGAAAAAATGTAGTCTTATTATTTTGTTGACTTGCTTGATGGTACTTCTGGTAGCTTGTAGTTCTAGGGCTGATCTGACTTGGCTTAAGGGGCGCTGGTATAGCAAGGACTGGCAGGTGACTTATACCTTTAAGGAAACAAAGGAGCACTGGTCTATTTATAACAGTGATGAAGCGGTAGCTGAAAGTGCGACGCTCAAGCAGAAGGATATAAAGACCGTTGAGCTGACAGACACCGACGGCACTCATTTCATCATCGAAAAAGTCAATGACAGGAAGATGTATTTCCAGCAAGTCTCTAAAGAAGGGCTACTTGGCACAACAGCCAGTGTCGTCTTTGAGAAGGAGGAGTAATTGGACTTTATGAGAACTGAACCCGAGATGTTTGACGTGATTTTGCAAACTGCAAAAGTGCTACAAGTCAACGCTGTCGCCATGTCCGGCTCACGGACAAACCCAAATGCCCCCAAGGACGAGTTCCAAGACTATGATGTGGTCTACATTGTGGAGGATTTGGATGGTCTGACGGCCGACCTTGCTTGGTTGGAAAGGTTTGGCAAGCGCATCATCGAGCAGCATAACCTACTTGACCATCGCCGCCTCTATCTCATGCTCTTTGAAGATGGCAATCGGATCGATTTGACCCTCTGCCCCAAAGAGCACATCAAAGAGTGGGTGGATAGTGAAGCAGATTTCACGGTGCTGGATGACCCGCAGGGGCTTTTTGCCCCTTATGCACCGACGCCTAAGCGCTACTGGACGGCACCAGCTAGTGCGACTGACTTTGACAAATCCTGCAATGAATTTTGGTGGGTGTCAGCCTATGTGGTCAAGGGCATTTGTCGAAATCACCTTGTCTATGCGACAGATCATCTGTATGGAATCTGCCAGCAAGAATTGCTCAAGCTTTTAGCTTGGCAAGTGGCAGCAGAAAAGGGGACGGTTGATGTTGGTAAGAACTACAAATACCTCTTTCAGTATTTGCCTGCCAAGAAAGAGAAAGAATTTACAGCCTTGCTTGACTTTTCTGACCAGAAAAGCCTCACCAAGTCTCTATTGGCTACCATGGACTTTTTCTACAAAGAAGCACAAGCTTTCTCTCTCAAAACCGGCTTCCACTATGACAAAGCAACCGCAGAGAAGATGATTGAGTATGCTGAGGAGAGGCTCGAAACAAATGAAACATTTACAAAATAATAAGATAACAAAATTTTTACTGATTAGTTTTCTCATTTCTTGGGGATTTGGTTGGGGATTGCTCGCTTTTCTGACGCAAATGAGCCTCTTAAGTCTAACAAGTCCACTGGGAGTTTTTCTCCATCTACTAGGAGGTTTCGGTCCAACCATTGCAGCCATTTCTTGTTTGCCTCAAAAATCAATTAAAAGCATAGTCTCTTTTATCTTGGGGGACTCAAAGAAATATATTTTATTATTTCTTTTACTAATTTTCGTGCAGACGGGTGTTATTGCTTTTTCTTCTAAGGAGATTAATCCAGCTTTTCCGCTAGGAAATTTGTTTGTTGTTTTTTTGAGTGCAGTCTGTGTTTATGGTGGCGAAGAAGAATTGGGATGGCGAGGCACCTTGCAACCAACTTTGGAAACTAGATTCTCCTTTTGGATTTCCAGTTTAATAACAGGTTGTATTTGGGCAGCATGGCATATACCTTTATGGTTTGTGATTGGAAGTTCCCAAAGTAGGATGCCTTTTATATTATTCAGTCTATTCGCAATTTATCTCAGCATTCTTCTAGCGGCTGTTTTCAAAAAGACTAGGTCGGTCCTCTTTTGCGCCATTTTTCACGGTCTAATTAATACCCTACTTAGCTTATTTGTTATTAAAATTAATCTTTTATTCATTCTAGGATTAGTAGGATTGCTCTTCTTTTCTCACTACCTACAAAGAAACAGTTAAATTTATAAAATATAGATTTACTTTACAATAAAACACTAAAAAGAGAATTATTATGTCCAACATTCAAAACATGTCCCTTGAGGACATCATGGGAGAGCGCTTTGGTCGCTACTCCAAATATATCATTCAAGAGCGGGCTTTGCCGGACATTCGCGATGGCTTGAAGCCTGTTCAGCGCCGTATTCTTTATTCGATGAACAAGGACGGCAATACCTTTGACAAGGGCTACCGCAAGTCAGCCAAGTCAGTTGGGAACATCATGGGGAATTTCCACCCCCACGGTGACAGCTCCATCTACGATGCCATGGTCCGCATGTCTCAGGACTGGAAGAACCGTGAGATTCTCGTTGAGATGCACGGAAATAATGGTTCCATGGACGGTGATCCACCGGCGGCTATGCGTTATACTGAGGCGCGCTTGTCTGAGATGGCTGGCTATCTTTTGCAGGATATCGAGAAAAATACTGTTCCTTTTGCTTGGAACTTTGACGATACCGAGAAGGAGCCGACTGTTCTGCCAGCAGCCTTTCCTAATCTCTTGGTCAATGGAGCAACTGGGATTTCCGCTGGTTATGCGACTGATATTCCACCTCATAATCTAGCCGAAGTCATTGACGCGGTCATCTATATGATTGACCATCCGTCTGCCAAGGTGGACAAACTCATGGAGTTTCTTCCTGGTCCAGACTTCCCGACAGGAGCTATCGTCCAAGGTCGTGATGAAATCAAGAAAGCCTACGAGACTGGTAAAGGTCGTGTCGTGGTGCGCTCTAGAACTGAGATTGAAAAGCTAAAGGGTGGAAAAGAGCAAATCGTCATCACCGAGATTCCTTACGAGATTAATAAAGCGGTCTTGGTCAAGAAAATCGACGATGTGCGGGTCAATAATAAGGTGGCCGGCATTGCTGAGGTGCGGGACGAATCCGACCGTGACGGTCTTCGTATTGCCATCGAGCTTAAGAAAGATGCTAATACCGAGCTGATTCTCAACTACCTCTTTAAGTACACTGATTTGCAGGTCAATTACAACTTTAACATGGTGGCTATTGATAATTTCACGCCTCGTTTGGTGGGGATTGTACCAATCTTGACCAGCTACATTGCCCACCGCAAGGAGATTATTCTGGCTCGCAGCCGCTTTGACAAGGCCAAGGCTGAGAAACGGCTTCATATCGTGGAAGGATTGATTCGGGTGCTTTCCATCTTGGACGAGGTGATTGCCCTGATTCGTGCTTCCGAAAACAAAGCGGACGCCAAGGAAAATCTTAAAGTTAGCTATGATTTCACTGAGGAGCAAGCTGAGGCTATCGTCACTCTCCAACTCTACCGTTTGACCAATACAGATGTAGTGGTTCTGGAAGAGGAAGAAGCAGAGCTCCGCGAGAAGATTGCCATGCTGGCTGCCATTATCGGTGATGAGCGCACCATGTATAATCTTATGAAGCGGGAGCTCCGCGATGTCAAGAAGAAGTTTGGCAATCCGCGTCTCAGTGAGTTGCAAGATACAGCAAATGCCATTGAGATTGATACAGCTAGTCTGATTGTTGAGGAAGAAACCTATGTCAGCGTGACTCGTTCTGGTTATATCAAGCGGACCAGTCCGCGTTCCTTCTCTGCTTCGACCTTAGAGGAGATGGGCAAGCGTGATGATGACCGCCTGATTTTCCTCAGTCCAGCCAAGACGACTCAGCACTTGCTGATTTTTACGAGTCTAGGAAATGTCATTTACCGGCCTGTTCATGAGCTGTCAGACATCCGATGGAAAGAAATCGGCGAACACCTCAGCCAGACCATCAGCAATTTTGATACCAAGGAAGAGGTTATCTATACAGAATTGCTGGACAGCTTTGAGGAAGGGACTTACTTTGCAGCGACCAAGCTAGGCCAAATCAAGCGAGTGGAGCGCAAGGAGTTCAGCCCTTGGCGGACCTACAAGTCTAAGTCGCTCAAGTTTGCCAAGCTGAAAAATGAAGAAGATCAGGTCATTGCTCTGGCACCGATTAAGCTAGACGATGTCATGTTAGTGACTACAAAGGGCTATGCCCTGCGTTTCAATATTGAAGAAGTACCAGTTGTCGGAGCTAAAGCGGCTGGAGTAAAGGCTATCAACCTCAAGAAGGACGATGTCCTAGCGGCAGCCTTTATCGCCAACACAGACTCGCTTTACATCCTGACTCAGCGCGGTTCGCTCAAGCGTATGGCAGTCGCAGATATTCCTGTTGCCAGTCGGGCAAATCGCGGTCTTCAAGTTCTGAGAGAGCTTAAGACCAAGCCGCATCGTGTCTTCGCAGCTGGTCCAGTCTTTGGCGAAGCTACGGACTTTGACCTCTTTACTACCGAAGCAGAAGCCAGTGAGGAGCAGATTTTACAAGTCCTTTCTAATAAAGGAACGGCCTATGAAATCAATCTGGCTGACCTCAGCCTGTCTGAGCGCACCAGTAACGGCAGCTTTATCTCTGATACTATTTCAGACGAAGAAGTCTTCTCAGCTTATATCAAATAATCCATATTAGAGAGTGGGACAGAAATCGGTAATTCGTTAGAATTCGATTTCGTCGTCCCACCTCCGCACAGTTGAGTAGGGCTGTAAAAGCTGATGAAATCAGCGTAGTAGAGTCCACTCAACCACTGCGTCTTGCTCGACAATCCAAAGACAATTGAGAGGCTAGGACTTTTGTCCCAGCCTCATTTTTAAAAGAAATTTTCAGAATATTGCAAATAAAACTTGAAGTTTTCATAAAAAGGTGTAAAATAGGGAGTATCTATAAATTGAAAGATTAGGAAAAGAGGAAAAGACTATGACAGTAAATCTTGACTGGGAAAATCTTGGATTTTCATATATGAAATTACCCTATCGCTATATCGCTCATTACCGGAATGGTCAGTGGGAGAAGGGCCAGCTGACTGAAGATGCGATCCTGCATATTTCTGAGTCCTCGCCGTGTCTTCACTATGGCCAGCAGGCTTTTGAGGGGCTGAAAGCTTATCGCACTAAGGATGGCAGTATCCAGCTTTTCCGTCCAGATGAAAATGCTAAGCGCCTGCAACGCACGTCAGATCGCCTGCTCATGCCACAAGTTCCTACAGAAATGTTTGTGGATGCGGTCAAGCAGGTTGTTCGCGCCAATCAAGAATATGTTCCGCCATACGGAACAGGCGGTACCCTTTATATTCGTCCGCTCTTGATTGGGGTTGGCGATATTATCGGAGTAAAGCCAGCTGAGGAGTACATTTTCACGATTTTCACCATGCCAGTTGGCAATTACTTCAAGGGTGGCTTGATGCCAACGAATTTCTTGATTCAGGATGAATACGACCGCGCAGCTCCACACGGTACAGGTGCGGCTAAGGTTGGTGGGAATTATGCGTCCAGTCTTCTGCCAGGAAAAATTGCTAAAGAAAAGAACTTTTCTGATGTCATTTACTTGGACCCTGCGACTCATACTAAGATTGAGGAAGTCGGCTCAGCTAATTTCTTTGGAATTACCAAGGATAATGAATTTGTGACCCCGCTCAGTCCATCCATTCTACCGTCTATTACTAAATATTCTCTGCTTTATCTGGCCGAGCACCGCTTAGGTCTTACTCCGATTGAGGGCGATGTACCGATTGATGATTTGGATCGATTTGTCGAAGCAGGTGCCTGTGGAACAGCAGCTGTCATCTCACCAATCGGAGGAATCCAGCATGGTGATGATTTCCATGTCTTTTATAGCGAGACGGAAGTCGGACCTGTGACCCGCAAGCTCTACGATGAATTGACCGGCATCCAATTCGGTGATGTGGAAGCACCAGAAGGCTGGATTGTCAAAGTAGATGAATAACCCAAGAGCCCTTTGAGGCTCTTTTTAATGACGAAATCACTTGCCAGCTTAGCTATTTTCGTGTAAAATAGAGACTTGAAAGAGGTAGAAGAATGAGTAAAAAAGATAAAAAAATTGAGATTCAGATTGCAGATAGCAAGGTAACCGTCGGTGCTGATCAATTTGATGGGTATACACTCTCCATTGGGAAAAAGGCAATTGGTGAGATTGCGGAGTTTGATGGCCAATTTGCAGTTGTAAAAAATGGAAATGTTGAAAGTTTTTATAAAAAGCTTGAAAAAGCAGTGGAAAGTTTGATTGAAACCTACAGTTTAGGTAAATAAGGGCTTGCATTTTCATGGCAACAATGATATAATAGATGTCGTTGATTGCGGAGAGATAGCGAAGAGGCTAAACGCGGCGGACTGTAAATCCGCTCCTTCGGGTTCGGGGGTTCGAATCCCTCTCTCTCCATTAGCGTTACTTGTGATGATGATAAAGTGACTTTTGTCAGCGCTCATCTTGGGGTATAGCCAAGCGGTAAGGCAAGGGACTTTGACTCCCTCATGCGTTGGTTCGAATCCAGCTACCCCAGTTCTTAGGTAATAGATCAGATAAATGATAAAATATCGTTGGATATTTTATTTCTTTATAGGGTGGAAAACGTTAAAGATAAATCAAATGTCGTTTGCGGGTGCTTAGGAAAATAATTATAAGTATGTCAAGTAGTATACTTGATTGTTGGAGGATTTTTTTAGATGAATGAATTTGAAGATTTGCTAAACAGTGTTAGCCAAGTTGAGCCAGGTGACGTCGTTACTGCTGAAGTATTGACTGTTGACGCTAACCAAGCTAATGTTGCAATCGCTGGAACTGGTGTTGAGGGTGTTTTGACTCTTCGTGAGTTGACAAACGACCGTGATGCAGACATTAATGACCTTGTAAAACCAGGTGAAACACTTGAATTGCTTGTTCTTCGTCAAGTAGTAGGTAAAGACACTGATACTGTAACTTACCTAGTATCTAAAAAACGTTTAGAAGCTCGCAAAGCATGGGACAAATTGGTTGGTCGTGAAGAAGAAGTTGTTACTGTTAAGGGCACTCGTGCTGTTAAAGGTGGACTTTCTGTTGAGTTTGAAGGACTTCGTGGATTTATTCCAGCTTCAATGCTCGATACTCGTTTCGTTCGCAACACTGAGCGTTTTGTAGGTCAAGAATTTGATGCTAAAATTAAAGAAGTAGATCCAAAAGAAAACCGCTTCATCCTTTCACGTCGTGAAGTTGTAGAAGCAGCTGCAGCTGCAGCTCGTGCGGAAGTATTTGGCAAGCTCAATGTTGGTGATGTTGTGACTGGTAAAGTTGCTCGTATCACAAGCTTTGGTGCTTTCATTGATCTTGGTGGTGTTGATGGATTGGTTCACTTGACTGAACTTTCTCACGAACGCAATGTTTCACCAAAATCTGTTGTTTCAGTTGGTGAAGAAATCGAAGTGAAGGTTCTTGACTTGAACGAAGAGGAAGGTCGTGTGTCACTTTCACTTAAAGCAACAACTCCTGGACCTTGGGATGGCGTTGAGCAAAAACTTGCTGCTGGTGATGTGATTGAAGGAACAGTAAAACGTTTGACTGACTTCGGTGCTTTCGTTGAAGTATTGCCAGGAATTGATGGACTTGTTCATATCTCACAAATTTCACACAAACGTGTTGAAAATCCAAAAGATGCGCTTAAAGTTGGTCAAGAAGTGACTGTTAAAGTTCTTGAAGTAAATGCTGCCGCTGAGCGTGTATCACTTTCTATCAAGGCTCTTGAAGAACGTCCAGCTCAAGAAGAAGGACAAAAAGAAGAGAAACGTCAATCTCGTCCACGTCGCCCACGTCGTCAAGAAAAACGTGACTTTGAGCTTCCAGAAACTCAAACTGGTTTCTCAATGGCGGATCTTTTTGGTGACATCGAATTGTAATTTTAGATTAAGAAGTGGCTCTTTGTCAACTGTAGTGGGTTAACGAAAAGTCATATCCTGGAGAGGACCGAATTGGTTCTCTCCTTTTTGATATTCAAAGTGATGAGAATTCTAGTTCTAAAGTTGTCAAAGTTCCGAAATCCAAAAGCGTTGCGCTTGATAACCTTGATGAGGTTGTTTGTAGCCTCTAGTTTTGCATTTGAGTAAGGGAGTTCAAGAGCGTTGATAATTTTATCTTTGTCCTTGAGAAAGGTTTTAAAAACAGTCTGAAAGATAGGATTTATACAAGCAATCCTTTCTTCAATGAGTCCAAAGAAATGCTCAGCTTGTTTCTCTTGAAAATGAAAAAGCAAGAGTTGGTAAAGCTCATAGTGTTCTCTGAGTTCTTGAGAGTAAGAGAGTAGCTTTTCAAGAATCTCTTGATTTGTCAAGTGCAAGCGAAAAGTCGGACGATAAAAGCGTTTATCGCTGAGTTTCCGACTATCTTGTTGAATGAGTTTCCAGTAGCGTTTCAATGCTTTGTATTCATGCGATTTTCGATCCAAATGATTCATGATTTGAACACGAACACGACTCATAGCCCGGCTGAGATGTTGCACAATGTGAAAGCGATCGAGGACGATTTTAGCGCATGGAAAAAGTTGTCTAGCCAAGTCATAGTAGGGACTAAACATGTCCATGGTAATGACTCTAACGCCGTTTCGGACCTGTCTGGAATAGCGCAGAAAGTGATTGCGAATCGTTGCTTGGGTCCGTCCATCTAAGATAGCTATGATCTTTCTGGAATCGAAATCCTGTGCAATGAAGCTCATCTTTCCTTTCTTGAAGCTGTATTCATCCCAGCTCATGTGTTCTGGAAGGTAGCTAAGGTCAGTCTTGAACTTGAATTCTTTCAATTTACGAATGACGGTGGAAGTAGAGACAGCCATTTTTCCGCAATCCTGATAGCGGAAACGTCGTTTCCTTAGACGAATCAATGTCTTGTATCCCGCGCACTCTAGATAGGGAATTTTCGATTCTTTCTGGAAGTCATATTTAGCCATTTGTCCTTGACAGTGAGGGCATTTAGGTGCGGGATAATCTAGCTTGGCGAAGATTTCTTTATGCGTTCCAGCATTTAGAACATTCAAGATAGTGATGTTAGGGTCTTTGATTTCCAGTAAGTTTGTGATAAAATTTAATTGTTCCATAAGATTCTTTCTAATGATGGTTTTGTCGCTTTTCATTATAGGTCATATGGGACTTTTTGTGTACACTTAAAAAGGCTCCATAATCCCTGCGGTGGATTTACCCACTACAGAAATTATAGAGCCTAAGAAGTCAGGTAATCCTGGCTTTTTAGTTTGTAACAAATATTTTGAAAAAATCCTTTTTATTCAAATTTATTACTTGTCAAAGTAGGTAATAAGTGCTATACTAAGAATGTTGACTATGCACAGCCTGTGCAACCGCTCGAACATCGTAGCTCATATTTAGTGAGTATTAAGTGGTTCGTCCCACGATGCTAGGCGAGTCTTCACAAAAATACGGGGAAACCCAAAAAAATCATAGGAGGTGCATAATGAGCACATACGCAATCGTTAAAACTGGCGGAAAACAAGTTAAAGTTGAAGTTGGTCAAGCTATCTACGTTGAAAAATTGGATGTTGAAGCTGGTCAAGAAGTGACTTTTAACGAAGTTGTTCTTGTTGGTGGTGATAAAACTGTTGTCGGAACTCCACTTGTTGCTGGAGCTACTGTAGTTGGAACTGTTGAAAAACAAGGAAAACAAAAGAAAGTTGTTACTTACAAGTACAAACCTAAAAAAGGTAGCCACCGCAAACAAGGTCACCGTCAACCATACACTAAAGTTGTCATCAACGCAATCAACGCTTAATTTATAGGAGAACACATGATACAGGCAGTCTTTGAGAAAGCCGAAGATGGCGAGCTGAGGAGTGCGGAAATTACTGGACACGCCGAAAGTGGCGAATACGGCTTTGATGTCGTGTGTGCATCGGTTTCTACGCTTGCCATAAATTTTATCAATTCGATTGAAAAATTTGCAGGCTACGAACCAATCTTAGAATTAAACGAAGAAGAAGGCGGATTTTTAAGAGTAGAAATACCAACGGATATTCCGCCGCACCAGAGAGAAATGACTCAACTTTTCTTTGAATCATTCTTCTTGGGAATGGCAAACTTATCGGAGGACTCATCTGAGTTCGTCCAAACTAGAGTTATCACAGAAAACTAACACGGAGGAAAAACACTATGTTAAAAATGAATCTTGCAAACTTGCAACTTTTCGCCCACAAAAAAGGTGGAGGTTCAACGTCAAACGGACGTGATTCACAAGCAAAACGTCTTGGAGCTAAAGCAGCTGACGGACAAACTGTAACTGGAGGATCTATCCTTTACCGTCAACGCGGTACTCACATCTACCCAGGTGTTAACGTTGGCCGCGGTGGAGACGATACATTGTTCGCGAAAGTTGAAGGCGTAGTACGCTTTGAACGTAAAGGTCGCGATAAGAAACAAGTATCAGTTTACCCAATTGCGAAATAATTCATTATTGATAAAAATCCCTGTCTCAAGATTGGGATTTTTATTTTTGGAAAAAATTGAAATCGTTTTAAAAGAAACAGTTGCTACCTGCAATGTTTTTTTTGTATAATGGAGTTGTTATAAGGATATTCTAAGGAGGGCAATATGGGATTTTTGGGTTTAGCTATTTCAGCTTTGTTAAATAATACGTTGATTCAATTAAAAGATGAGTTGATGGACTTTGGTGTAGAAAATTGGGAAAAATTTGAAACTAGATTTAATAAAAGTTTTACATCCTATTTTGAGGGTTCATTTAAGAGAGTGAAGAATATTCCGTTTGTGTTAAGCGGTACAAATAATATCGATTTGCTTTCTATTTTCCAGCCCACTTATTTAAAATCAGAAATAAGTCATGTGAGCTGTTATACTGCTGATTTAGATAATATTTTAGAAAAATCTAATAATGCTTGGATTTATGGATATGGTGGCATTGGTAAATCAACCATGCTGAAGTACTTTTTTCTTAAGGAGATTGAAAAAGCTACGAGTAATAATAATCAAAGAATTCCCATTTATATTGAATTGAGGAAATATAATTTTGATTCGAAGAAAAGAAGGGAATTTTTAAATTTTATATATGAAGAAGCTAAAGTATTAGGGTTTGATTTAGAATTTAAGTATTTTGAATATATGGCCAAAACAGGGCGTTTTATTTTTCTTTTGGATGCTTTTGATGAAATAGCTTCAAATAATATGGAACAAGCGGCGACAGAGATAGAAGAATTAGCCACTAAATATTCTAATAATCCAATCTTTGTAACTAGTCGGAAATTACCTTTTAATCATATAAATAATGCCTCTTTATTTCATCCCTACCAAACGAATGGCTTAAGTAAAGAGGAATCAATAGCATTAATAAAGCGCATCAGTACATTGCCTATATCAGAGCCAAAAGAAGAGGTGTTTAAACGATTTATTAAGAGCTTAGAAGAACGGTTATATGATGAATATCAATCATTTGCAGAAAATCCTATATTGCTTTTTTTGATGTTACAAATGTTTGAAAGAAATGCAAATTTTCCGACTGAAAAAGCTCTATTTATCAAAGATTCTTACCGACTGCTATATAAAGAACATGATCATTCAAAATTAGTTGCTCTAACTAGAGAGTTTAAAACCAAGTTACCTGAGTCTACTATGATGCGAGTGATTTCTTATCTATGTTTTCTCACTTATTTTGAAAATAATGGAAAGAAATCAGAGTTTACAGAAAGTGAGATTCGTTCTTTGCTAGATAGGGTATTAAATGATGAAGGCTTATCTTCGACAAGAGCTGAAGATTTTCTTGCTGATTTGATAACTTGTTTATGTATCATACATGAAGAGGGACAATCTTATTACTTTGTCCATAATATTTTCCAAGAATTTTACGCAGCAAACTATTTATATGATTTGGATAATGAAGTTCAAGAGCATTTTTTTAAAAATAATTTTCTTTCTGAAGATATGAATGATCGTTTGATTGAAACTACTTTAGAATATTATGCTGAATTAGATAAAGAATTTAATAAGGAAAAGTTAAAATATAATATCTTACTACCGATTTTTGAAGAATTAGAGTATAGACATAAAGGAGAAGAACCACTAAAGTTTTATGCTAAAGACTATTTATTATGGATTGATAAAGACGGGAAAGGAGAGTTCGATGAATGGACACCAAGATTTTCATATAGTTTATTATTGTATCTATTTTATAATTTTTTAAAGGATTTTTCTCGTTCAGATAAACTTATAGAGCTTCCTAAAAATTTATTAATTAAAAGAATATACTCACTCCCAAGTTATTCGCTAAATATGGATTATAATTTACCCGAAACATTAGAATGTCAACGTGATATATATAATGAACTATCTAAATTGATGCCAATATCAATAAAGGAATTAACTGAGTTTATAAATAGGTATCCGTTTAGATTTTTTAAACTTGTTTTTAATTACGATACACTTTGCAATAATCCAGAACTGTATCAAATTTTAATTAAAAGTACTGCTTATGAGGAAATTAAGGCCATCGAGGACTGGGTAACAAAGACAAGAACCGAAAAAGAAGCGGACAAAAGAAAAATCCCAATTTTGAATTTTAAAAAATAAATCGGCAATATCTGCTGATTTATTTAGTTTTGAAATCGTTTCCTTGACATTTTCTCTTCTTAGTGTTTTAATATACCCTATAGGGGTATAAAGGAGAAAAAATATGTTTCATTTTTTTACAAAGATAGATAGTATTTCAACAGATGAGTTGGAGAAGCGGTTGAAGTCCAATATCCAACTAATTGACGTACGGACACCATCCGAATTTCGTAGAGGACATATCAAAGAGGCTCAGAATGTTCCTTTGAGCCAAATTGGTCAATTTGCACCAGCAAAAAAGGAGACGATTTACGTCATCTGCCATTCAGGCATGCGGAGCAAGATGGCAGCGAAAAAGCTGAAGAAAAAGGGCTATGATGTTGTCAATGTCCGCGGTGGTATGAGCGCTTGGACAGGGAAAACCATTTAAGTAGAAGGGGTTAAAAAATGAAAATTATTATCGTTGGTGGAGTTGCAGGCGGTATGTCTGCAGCAACACGTTTAAGACGGCTGATGGAAGATGCTGAAATTGTAATTTTTGAAAAAGGTCCTTTTGTATCTTTTGCGAACTGCGGCCTGCCTTATTATATTTCTGGTGAAATTGCTGAGCGAGATGCTCTTTTGGTTCAAACACCTGAAAGTCTCAAGGCGCGCTTTAACTTGGATGTGCGACCTTTTCATGAGGTGGTGAAAATTTCTCCTGAAGAGCACACGGTGACGGTGGTTCATGACGGTTCAGAGTTCACAGAGAAGTATGACAAGCTGATTCTTTCACCGGGGGCGAAGCCTTTTATTCCTGAGATTGAAGGACTTTCAGAATCAACTAATGTATTCACTTTGCGCAATGTGCCAGACTTGGATCAGATCATGTTAGCCTTGGATGAAGAGCCTCAAGAGGCTGTGGTCATCGGTGCTGGATTTATCGGTCTGGAAACGGCTGAAAATCTGCGCAAGCGTGGCTTGAATGTGACAATCGTAGAAAAGGCACCGCATGTCTTGCCACCACTTGATGAGGAAATGGCAGCTTTTGTTCAAGCGGAATTAGCCGATAAGGGAGTGAAAGTCATCACTTCCCAGTCAGCGACTCGCTTCGAAGAAAATGGCAAAGTAATCGTCTTGGAAGACGGTCAAAAATTGACTTCAGATGTGACCATTCTCTCTGTCGGGGTCCAGCCTGAAAATAGCTTGGCTAAGGCAGCCGGCATTGAGACAGGTCTTCGTGGGGGAATCTTAGTTGATGAACATTATGAGACGAGTCAGAAAGATATTTTTGCAGTCGGAGACGCCATCCTTGTCAAGCAGGAAATTACTGGCGATGATGCTTTGATTGCTCTAGCTTCGCCTGCTAATCGACAAGGACGTCAGGTAGCAGATGTGCTTGCTGGCTTGGAGCGGAAGAATAAGGGAAGTATAGGTACGGCTATTGTGCGTGTCTTTGACATGACAGCTGCTTCAACAGGCCTGAACGAGCGTTTCCTTCAGCAAAATCACTTGCCTTATCAAGCGATTCATGTCAGCGGTAAGGATCATGCAGGCTACTATCCAGGTGCGACTGACTTGATCTTGAAATTGCTCTTTGAGCCAAAAACTGGCAAAATCTATGGTGCTCAAGGTGTGGGTAAAAAAGGCGTTGATAAGCGGATTGATATTCTGGCGACGGCTATTAAAGGAAATCTGACGATTTTTGATTTGCCAGAGCTGGAATTTACCTATGCACCACCTTTTGGCTCAGCCAAGGATCCAGTCAATATGCTGGGCTATGCAGCTATGAATCTAGCAGAAGGCTTGAGTGAAAATATCCAATGGCACCAGCTGAAAGATGAGCTGGCAAGCGGGAAACTCTTTTTAGATGTCCGAACACTCAATGAATTTGAGCAAGGGCGCTTGAAGGTGGATAAGACAGTCCATATTCCGCTAAATGAACTCAGGGAACGTTTGGGTGAGCTGGATAAAAAAGAAGAATATATCGTGAGCTGTCACAGCGGTCTGCGCAGCTATATTGCGGAGCGAATCTTAAAACAAGCAGGATTTGCAGTGAAAAATCTAGACGGAGCTTATGCTTTATACAAAATGGTAAAACCAGAAGGAGTAGAAAAATGAAAACCATCTCAGCAGCTGACTTAGAGCAGCAGTATCAATCTGAAAAATTGGTAATCGTAGATGTGCGTGAAAGACATGAATTTCAAGCGGGTCATATCCCGACTGCTACCAATCTCCCTCTAAGTGAGTTGGAAACGGGCTATAAAAACCTTGAACCACAGTATAAATATTATATTATTTGCCAAGCAGGGGCACGCTCAGCAGCAGCTTGCCAGTTTCTTGCCATGCAAGGATTTGATGTGACCAACGTTTCGGGTGGCATGAACGCTTGGTCAGGAGAGATTAAATGATACATAAAAAAACGATTCAATTTTGCAGTTGAATCGTTTTTGTTATAGATTTATAATTCGATGATATGAGGCGTGTAACCAATAGCTTCTAGGAAGGTTAGGATATCCTTAGTGTCTAAGAAAAGTGTTTTCTCATTTGTATTAGGATGGAAACACATGCGTTTTTCATCCATGATTTCTTTGTCAAAAAAGACTTCGATATCTTTGCTTTCGTTATTTAAAAGGCCAAAAGGAGAGACGGTGCCAGGAGGTAACTTCATTTTTTCGAAAAGACTGTCTGAGGAGGCCATTCTAATACGATTAGCTCCAACTAAATCTTTGAATAAATCCATGTCCAGCATTTTTTTATCATCCATGATCAGCAAGTAATAAGCTGTTTTTTTCTTATTGGTGAGAAACATGGTTTTGGTGCGGACTCCGTCGATGCCCTCTATGAAGGAGTCGGCTTGCTCTGTCGTCAGGACAGGCTCGTGTTCAACTAATTCAAAAGAAATATCCAATTCTTTTAATTTTTCTTTGACTGCTACGTATGGGTCCATTTGAATCTCTTTCTATAAAATATGAGGCAAGGGGAGTGTGTACATGTGAAAAAAATAATTTTATTTACAATTTTGGTTGTCTATTAGTAGAGCAAGAGGAGCGCTTGATACTGCCTTCTTATTTTCGGCTGATGAGGAAACGAATAGCTTTTTCAATACGCTCCTTTTGATCCAGAGGGTTTTCCAAAGGATTTTCCAAACACTCTGTCAAATGTTCTGTAATAACCATCTCAATAACGCGGTCAACACTAGAGCGAACAGCTAGTAACTGCGTAAGGACATCTGAACAATCTCGATTTTCCTCAATCATTTTTTGAATTCCTCTCAATTGTCCTTCAGAACGTTTGAGACGAGTGATATAATTAGAATCGGCCATCATCTTTCCTCACTTAATTACCTTTATTTTATTATATTCTTTTAAAAAATGTTTGTCAAAGTTTCTATATTTTGGCTAATATTTTTAGAAAATTCATACATATTTGTTGTTTTTCCTCCTCTATCTATTTACTTTTTATATTTTTTTTGATATAATTATCCATGTTATAAAATATAACATTAAAAGGGGTTTATTAATGAAAGCATCTAAATGGCTTATTACAACTGGTGTCGTACTTAGTGCTGGCCTGTTACTGTCTGGTTGTGGGAATTCAACATCCAGTACTTCAACTTATACCTATGTTTATGGATCAGATCCTGATAGCTTGAACTACCTTACTGCAAACCGTGCAACGACTTCTGACGTGATCACTAATTTGGTCGATGGCTTGTTAGAAAATGATGAATACGGGAATTTGATTCCATCTCTGGCAGAGTCATGGACAGTTTCGGAAGACGGTCTTACCTATACTTATAAGCTACGAAAAGATGCGAAATGGTATACTTCTGAAGGTGAAGAATATGCGGATGTGAAAGCAAAAGACTTTGTAGCTGGTCTGAAATATGCAGCTGATGAAAATTCAGAAGCTCTTTACTTGGTGCAAGATTCTGTCAAAGGCTTGGATGCCTACGTAAGAGGAGAAGATAAAGATTTTGCAAATGTTGGTGTCAAAGCTCTGGATGACTACACTGTTCAGTACACACTGACTCGGCAAGAACCTTACTGGAATTCTAAGACGACTAGTACCATTCTTTTCCCAGTAAATGAAGAATTTGTTAAATCGGAAGGAAGCAATTTTGGTTCTGTGAAACCATCAAGTATCCTTTACAATGGTCCCTACCTTTTGAAAGCTTTGACTTCAAAGTCTGTGATGGAATTTGTTAAAAATCCAAACTACTATGACAAGGATAAAGTTAGCATTGAAAATATTAAACTAACTTACTATGATGGAACGGACCAGGAAGCTCTCATTCGTAACTTTAATGATGGCGTTTATAGTGCTGCTCGTCTGTACCCAAATAGCTCTGGTTTTGCTGCAGCTCAGAAGAAATACGCTGATAACATTATTTACAGCGAACAAGACTCAACTTCTTATTACGCTAACTTTAACTACAACCGTCAAGCATATAATCACACTTCCAAAACAACTGACGCTCAAAAGTCTGCTACTAATGAAGCGATTATGAATAAAGAGTTCCGTCAAGCGGTGAACTTTGCGTTTGACCGTACCTCATACGGAGCTCAAGGAAATGGTGAAGCTGGTGCAACTAAACTGTTGAGAAACTTGCTGGTTCCGCCTACTTTTGTTCAAATTGGGGATAAAACATTTGGCGAAGTAGTCTCAGAAAAAGTAGTAAAATACGGTACTCAATGGGAAAATATGGATTTCTCAGACGCTCAGGATGCATACTATAATCCAGAAAAAGCAAAAGCAAAATTTGCAGAAGCAAAAGCTGCTCTCCAAGCTAAAGGAGTGGAGTTCCCAATTCATTTGGACATGCCGGTTGATCAGTCAAGCTCAATTTCAGTTCAATGGGCAAGTTCAATGAAACAGTCCATCGAATCAAACCTTGGTGCAGAAAATGTTGTCATTGATCTGCAGAAGATGAGTACTGATGATATTAATAATATTACTTACTTTGCAAATACTGCTGCTCAAAAAGATTATGACCTTTCTGGTGGTGGTTGGACTGCGGATTATCAAGATCCATCTACTTATTTGGATACTCTGAATATTAAAAACGGAGGAAGTCTGCAAAACTTTGGTTTTGAACCTGGACAAGACGTGAATAATGAAAAAGTTAAAGCACTTGGTTTAGATACATATACTAGCATGCTTGAAGAAGCAAATGCAGAAACTACAAATGTCCAAGCTCGTTATGAAAAATACGCAGAAGCAGAGGCTTGGATGATTGACAGCGGTTTGATTATGCCGACAGTTTCTCAAGGTGCAACTCCGCGTGTGACGAAGTCAGTGCCGTTTAGTAAGGCTTACTCTCTTGTAGGGGCTAAGGGCGCTTCAGGATTCAACTTTAAGTTGACTAAACTGCAGTCTGACGTTGTGACAGCGAAGGAATATGAAGCTGCTAAGAAAAAATGGGAAGAAGAAATGGCTGCTTCAAATAAGAAAGCACAGGAAGAACTGGCTGACCACGTCGAAAAAAATAAATAGAATTTTATAGAAATGATTCTGGAAAAAGAGAAGACATCTCGGTCTTCTCTTTTTTGCTATTTGAAAAACGGCTGATTTTTCAGATTGCTTATATTTTTATCCTACTGTCATTTTCTTAATGGTTTTGTTACAGAAAAACATCGGAAAATAGTGTAAAATAAGATAAATACTGATGTCTGTTGATAGAATGGATGTTGAAATGTAAAGGAAAATACTATGTTTAAACTAGTTAGAAAACTGTTTGGGTTTGCTATATTGCTCTTTCTGGCAGCGGTCATATTTTTAGTACCATCATCAGTCAACTCAAAGGAACAATTAAAAAATATTGAAGGCAGCGCTTCTTGGACCAGTATCATTGAGCCGGCTTTGAGCAATGCCAATGTTACAGCTCAGGGAATCAGTACAGAAGTATCTCTCAACACTGCCCAGGTTAATCAGCTCTTAAAAACTTTCTTGTCAGATGATCAGAATAAGGAGTTGCTGGAGGCTGTTTACAGTATCAATGGAGACAAACTCAGAGTCCAGTATCCTCTTAAATTGGCCTTTGTGGATAGTAAGGTGGATTTGGACTTGGATGTGGTTTTTATAAATAATGCTCTGCATTTTGATATTACTAGTGCTAAGTTGGGGAAGTTTCCCATCCCTAAATCTCTGGTGACTGCTATTCTCAAACAGCATCTGGCGGCCAATAATAACTCTATTGCAATCGAAGGGGATCATTTCATCTTCTCTTTGCCTCAGTCGCAGTTCAGTATTGACAAGGTCAGTCTTCAAGATAATCATGTGAAAATCCAGTTCAGTGTGGGTTTGCTTTAATCTCATTTTCAAAAACTTCATTTGATGCCAGTTTGCACTAGCTCAAGTGGAGTTTTTATACTATCGTTTTTCAGTTGTAAAGGAGAAAAGATGCCTATTCCAAATGTCAGACAAGAAGAGTCGATAATGGTTGATAATGGCCTGCGTTTGCGGGCTTATGATGGTCAGTTTGAGTTAGCTTTTGATTGGTATCAGGATCCAGAGGTGATTTATTTGATTGATGGAAATAGAAATCCATACTCACTGGAACGGATTCAAAAGATGTATGAGTATTTGGCGGAACGGGGCGAAGTGTATTTTATCGAGGTATGGGAACAGGAGCGTTGGTTGCCAATTGGTGATGTGACTTTTTGGCAGGAAGATTTGCCTATTCTGATAGGCAATGCGGCTTATCGGGGGCGGGGGATTGGAAGAAAAGTCATTTCTGCCTTGGTTGATCGTGGGCGTTCGCTGGGTTATCATCAGCTGACTGTCCAAGAGATTTTTGATTTTAATCAAGCTTCACGCCGAATGTTTGAAGCGATTGGTTTTTACCAAACAGTTCCTAAGGAGAAAGGATGGGCCTACGCTTTGGATTTAAGCTTACCTCTTGCGAAGATTCAGCCTAGTCAGTTTTATCTTTCACAGAACAAGCTAGACAAGATTAGTATTGATTTCGAAGCTGGGGAGATGTCTCCCTTACCCATAAAACGCTTGGATGGTAAGATTTTCTTTACCGATGGACATAGCAGAGCTTTTAAGGCCTATCGTGCTGGGCTTTTGGATATTCCAGTCTATTTTGATGGAGACGAGCTCAACTGGGATTTTTACAGATACTGTGTCCAAGCCTGTGAGCAAAGAGGAATCTTTTCAATAGCTGATTTACAGAATAGGATTTTGTCTCAGTCGGATTATCAGATTCAGTGGCTGGACTGGTGTAAAAAAGAATGCAGAAAATTTGGTAGCAGCTAAACTCAGCGGGATTTTTGTGTTATAATAGATAGAGAAAATCAATATATTAAATCAGAGGTAATACCATGCTTTACGAATTTTGTGCGGAGAATGTGACTTTGGTAGACAAGGCTTTGGAAGCTGGAGCAAGGAGGATTGAGTTGTGTGACAATCTGACAGTCGGTGGGACAACGCCTAGCTACGGTGTCATTGAAGCTGCAGTCCAGCTGGCTCAGCCTTATGGTGCGACTGTGATGACCATGATTCGGCCTCGTGGTGGAGATTTTGTTTATTCTGATCTGGAAATTGAGATAATGCTCTCGGATATTCAGAAGGCACGTGAGGCGGGCAGCCACGGCCTAGTTTTTGGTGTTTTGACAGAAAATAATGAGATCGATTATCCTAAGATGGAGCGGTTGCTAGAAGCCGCTCAGGGGCTAGATGTGGTCTTTCATATGGCTTTTGATGCGATTCCTGCTGAGTATCAGTTTGGGGAGTTAGACTGGCTGGTAGAACATGGAGTGAAGCGGATTTTGACTCACGGCGGGCCAGCGGCAGAGTCCATTCTAGAGCATTTGGCTTGGCTGGATGAATTGATTGAGCATGCGGCAGGGCGGATAGAAATTTTACCTGGTGGTGGGATTAACCTAGACAATCGTGCTGAGATTGCTGACACTTTGGGTGTTGATCAACTACATGGGACCAGAGTGGTATTTTAGAAGGAAAGTTCATGCTGGATTTATTTGACAAATACAGGCTGAGGGAAGAAAGTTTGCTGGATTATGGCTTTGTCAGGTCTGGTGCAGAGTACAGCTATTCGACTGAGATAATGGATGACGACTTCCAGATGGATGTGCAGATTTCCGATGGAAAGCTAGATTTTCAGGTGCTTGACTTGGATACCGGTGATGAGTACCGGCAGGTTAAGATGGAGAGTATGACAGGAGAATTTGTCGGTCAAGTCAGGGCGGCCTGTCAGGAGGTTCTGCTGGACATTCGGCAGAATTGCTTTGAGGAGGTAGGCTTTCTTTATGAGCAAAGTCAGCGACTGAGCTCTTATGTGGCAGCTACTTATCAGGGGCAGTTAGAGTATCTCTGGGAGAAATTCTCTCGGAAAAGCACTAATGGGGCAGCTGTTTTTCGCCATCAGGATAGCAAGAAATGGTACGGAGCTTTTTTGACGACCGACTGGTCTAAGTTTGAGAAGGATCGCAGTGGTCTGATTGAGGTTCTAAATGTCAAGAGTGACCGAGTTGAAGAGCTTATTCAGCAAAAAGGGATTTATCCCGCCTTTCATATGAATAAAAAATACTGGCTCAGCCTGCCTTTGGATGGAACGCTGTCGGATCAGCAGCTTTTTGATTTGCTGGATACCAGTTTTTCCCTAACTAAGAAAAAGTGATCAGAACTTACTTGAGTTTCATTTTTGTCTGAAATAGCGTATAATAGAGATAGTGAGAAACGGACAGTCGGATTAAGGGCTGTCCGTCCTTTGTTTGGAATGAGGAAGTGAAATGAATCTTATCAGAAAACTGGCCTGGTTTTTCAAATTGGAAAAGCGGCGTTATATTATCGGCATTTTGGCCTTGTCTCTGGTCAGTGTTTTTAATCTGATTCCACCACGAGTCATTGGACAGGTCATAGATAGAATTGCTGGGCGGAGTCTGACTGCTGGAGAACTCGCCTATAATCTCTTTCTTCTGATTTTATCAGCTTTTATCATGTATGGTTTGCGGTATGTCTGGCGGCTCTACATCTTTGGCACAGCAAATAATCTGGGACGCATCTTACGCTTTCGGCTTTTTGAGCATTTTACGCAAATGCCGCCAAGTTTTTATCAAAAATACCGAACGGGTGACCTCATGGCTCATGCAACCAATGATATCAATGCGGTAGTCAGCGTGGCTGGCGGTGGTGTTATGTCAGCGGTAGATGCTTCTATTACGGCCTTAGTGACCCTCATCACCATGTTTCTGGTCTTGGACTGGCGGCTGACCCTGATTGCAATTCTTCCTCTGCCCTTTCTGTCCTGGGGAACCAGTCTGATTGGTCGGAAGAATCACGAGAGCTTTAAAGCGGCTCAGGAGGCCTTTTCAGATCTCAACAACAAAGTTCAAGAAAGCGTAGCTGGGATTAAAGTAACCAAGTCCTTTGGCTATCAGGAGGCGGAGACCCAGTCCTTTGTAGCAATCAACCAAGAAGTCTATCAAAAGAATATTTTAGCTGCTAAGTATAATTCCCTGTTTGACCCGATGGTGCTGATTTTTGTCGGCTTATCCTATGTTCTGACCTTGATTTTCGGAGGAATGTTTATCTCCCAAGGTCAATTTACAGTCGGTGAGCTGGTTACTTTTATGACTTATCTGGATATGCTAGTGTGGCCGTTGCAGGCGATGGGTTACCTAGTGAATATCAGCCAGCGGGGAGCTGTTTCTTATGAACGGATCGAGAACTTGTTGGCGGAGGAGTCGGATGTCGAGGAAGCCCAGCAGCCACTTGCCAGTATTCAAAATGGTCGACTGGACTATGAGATAGATTACTTTGCTTATGAGAATGAAGTGACTTTGAGGGGTATTCATTTTGCTTTGGACAAGGGGCAGACCTTGGGAATTGTCGGACCGACTGGATCTGGGAAGACCACCTTGCTGCGCCTCTTGCTTCGGGAGCAGGATATTCAGGAAGGAGCAATTTATCTGAATGGTCACGATATTCGAGAGTATAGCCTTAAGGATCTGCGCAGTCTGATTGGTTATGTGCCTCAGGATCAGATACTCTTTGCTCTGTCCATTCGGGACAATATCCGCTTTGCCAATCCAGAACTGTCAGATGAGCAAGTTATCCGAGCAGCCCAGCTTTGTGGTGTTTATGAGGATATTAAGGCTATGCCGGATGGTTTGGATACGCTGCTTGGTGAGCGGGGCGTCTCGCTTTCTGGTGGTCAAAAGCAGCGTTTGGCTATGAGCAGAGCCCTCATCACACATCCAGAAATTTTGATCTTGGATGATTCCTTGTCAGCAGTGGATGCCAAGACCGAGCATGTGATTTTAGAAAATCTCAAGCAGGAGCGAGCTGACAAGACGACCATTATCACTGCTCATCGTCTGTCAGCCATTGTCCATGCGAATTTGATTTTAGTGCTGGAGAATGGGCACATCAAGGAGCGAGGTACTCACCAAGAACTTCTAGCAGCACAGGGCTGGTATGCTCAAACCTATCAAAATCAGCAACTATATGAACGTTTCAAGGAGGAGTCTGCAAAATGACAAAACACTCAACTTTTAGACGCCTCCTAGGTTATATGTGGCGCTACAAATGGAGTAGTCTACTGGCTCTAGTCTTTATTTTTGCGACAACACTGGTGACAACGGCCTTGCCACTCTTGGCTCGTTCTTATATTGACCAGTTTGTCAGCCGAGAAGCAGCCACAAGCGGTCTCTATCTGCTGGGGATTTACTATGGTCTCTTTCTTTTGCGGGTGCTCCTTACTTTTCTGGGGCAATATGCTTTTGCACGGGTGGCCTACAGCATTGTTCGTGATCTTCGGCAGGAAACTTTTGCGAATATGCAGCAATTACGAATGGCTTACTTTGACCAGACAGCAGCAGGGGCTATCGTTTCTCGCTTGACCAATGATACCCAGTCAGTGGCTGATATGTTTAGTAGTATTTTTTCAAATTTTCTCAGTTCCATGCTTATTTTAGTGGTCACAGTCGCAACTATGCTGGCTCTGAATTGGCGACTGACTCTACTGATTGTCCTCTTTTTGCCCATCATGCTTGGCTCGATTGTGCTTTATCAGCGGCTCTCTAATCGCTTGCTTAAACAAGTTAGAGCCAGACTGAGCGACCTCAACGTTAAACTTTCTGAGAGTATTGAAGGGATGCGGATCATCCAAGCCTTTGGTCAGGAAAAGCGGCTTTTAGAAGAATTTGAAGTAATCAATGGGGAACATTTGGCTTTTAGCAATCGCTATCTGAATGTTAACAGCCTCTTTCTGCGACCGGCCATGTCCTTGCTGAAAATTTTGGCTTATGCAGTCATTCTGACTTATTTTGGCTTGAGCTGGCAAGTAGCTGGAGTAACTGCGGGTGTCATGTATGCCTTTATCCAGTATGTCAACCAGCTTTTCAATCCTTTGATTGATGTCATGCAAAATTACTCTGTTCTTCAGACATCGATGGTGGCTGCGGAGCGCGTTTTTGAACTGATGGATCGTCGAGACTTTGAGCCTGAGCAAGCAGAAGAAGGACCTGAGATTCAGGCAGGCAATATTGACTTTCAGCATGTGAGCTTTTCCTATGACGGAAAGAGGGAGATTCTAAAGGACATTTCCTTTAGCGTCAAACAAGGCGAGACCATTGCTTTTGTCGGGCCAACGGGTTCGGGCAAATCTTCTATTATCAACCTTTTCCTGCGCTTTTATGAATTTGAGAAAGGTAAGATTCTTATTGATGGCAGAGACATCAGAGACTACAGTCAAGCAGAGTTACGACGGAATATTGGTCTTGTTTTGCAGGATCCCTTCCTCTACCACGGTAGCATTGCCTCCAATATCCGCATGTATCAGGAGAGTCTGTCACAAGCAGAGGTCGAAGAAGCAGCTCTTTTTGTGGATGCCCATGACTTTATCAGCCAGCTACCTAAGGGATATGATAGTCCGGTTACTGAGCGCGGCTCCACCTTCTCCAGTGGCCAACGACAGCTTTTGGCCTTTGCCAGAACCATCGCGACCAAGCCTAAAATCTTGATTTTGGATGAAGCCACTGCCAATATCGATTCGGAAACTGAGGAGCTGATTCAGCATTCCTTACGGAAAATGCGGCAGGGCCGAACCACCATTGCCATTGCCCATCGACTGTCTACGATTCAGGATGCTAATTGCATCTATGTCTTAGATAAAGGGCGCATTATTGAGGCGGGCAATCACGAAGAGCTTCTAGCGAAAAATGGAACGTATAAGAAAATGTACCAGCTGCAGGCTGGAATGTTGGATGCCTGATAAACAAGGAGAAATTCAAAGAAAAGAGGCTGGGACAAAAGTCCTAGCCTCTCAATTGTTTTTGGATTGTCGAGCAAGACGCAGTGGTTGAGTGGACTCTACTACGCGGATTTCATCAGCTTTTACAGCCCTACTCAACTGTGCGGAGGTGGGACGACGAAATCGAATTCTAACGAATTACCGATTTCTGTCCCACTCTCTTTTTTAGATAGTCTTTAAATTTTTCCAGATTTTCTTTTAAATCGTCATAATATAACTTGGCATAGTGGTAGGGGCAAGTCTGCATGTAGCTGCTTTCAAAAAAGTCCAGCGGCAGCTTGCTATGTTTGAGGGAGCTGACCGAGGGGAGGGATTTGAGGTCAAAAATCACGCCATCTGTTGTCAACTGGTGTGGCAGAGGGAAATGAAGGGCGTCCAAGAGGGATTGTGCCTTATTTTTTTCAGTTTCTAGTCGTTTTAATAATGCCAGACGATTTTTTTCAAACATCAGATTGTCGATATAGAGGGAGAGAGCCTTTTGCATGATGAGGTTGCTGTCGTAGTCAACCGCTCTTTTATAATCAAGAAATGTCTTCTGAATCTGTGGTGGCAGAGCCAAGGCCGTGATGCGCAGGGCAGGAAAGAGACTGGTAGAAAAAGACTTGATATAGAGGACATGCTGGCTGTCATCTAGATAATGAAAGGGTAGTTCCCGCTTGCTGTCAAAGTCAGCCAGATAGTCGTCTTCAACGATATAGACATCATAGAGCATAGCTAGGGCAAGGATTTCTTCCTTTTCCTGACGGGTGTAGGAGTGTCCAAGTGGATAGTGGAAACGGGGAATCGTATAGAAAAACTTAATCCGCCTTGTTTGAAAAATCCTCTCTAACTCTTTCAGGTCAATCCCAGTCGGTTTACGTTCAATGGTCTCATAAGGCAATTTCTGATTTAGCAGTAAATCATTGATTCGGTGGTAGGTTGGTTGCTCAACCAGAATGGTGTCTTTGCCATTGGGGAAATCAATCTGAGAGAGAATGTAGAGGGCTTGTTGGGTACCAGAAGTCAGAATCAGATTGTCTGAAGAAGTGTAGACTGCGGAGTCCAAGAGCAAGCGCTGGACTGACTGTCGCAACTCCTCCAGTCCTTCTTGTTGGGAATAGTAGTTGAAAAGATAGTTTTCTCGACCAATCAGTGTTTCATTGACACACAGGCGGAAGTCTTCGTAGGCCTGATGGCGGTCGTCTGTAACAGCCAGCTCGATATCTTCCTTTTTATTTTGGTCATTTTCCAAGACATAGTAACCACTCTTAGGCACGGCATAAATGTACTTCTGATAACGGAGTTCAATCAGGGCCTTTTGGGCAGTGTCCTTGCTACAATGGTAGCGGTCTGCTAGCTTGCGGACAGAGGGAATCTTTTGACCTGTAGTAAGCTTTCCCTTCTCAATATCCCTGATAATTTTATCCATGATGATTTGGTATTTTGCTTTTGCTGCCATTCTGTCCCCCTACAGATTTCTTTTCTCTTATTCTACCTTATTTCTAGGAAGTTGACAAAGTTTCTTGGTCATTTCAAAACGGAAAAACCAGCTTTGACTTCCTTTCAAAACTGGTTAAATCTAGAATATTTGCGTCGCGCTTATTCTTGCAGAAAGCCTAGTTTAGCTAAGGCTTCCTCGATATAGTCTAAGTCCTGCTGAGAATCTGCCTCGATTAAATGGTAGTGAATTCCATTTGTTAGCTCGGATAAGGCACGAAAATCGCTCTCTGTGATCTGCTCTAAAAATTGCTGCACATCGCGACGGCAGGTCAATTTCAGATAGGTCTGGATTTCCCCATAGACAGGATGCTCAATCATGATATTTTGCACTCGTCCGCCATTATCAACGATGGCCAAAAGTTCGGCTTCGATATCGTCGGCCTTATGCTTGAGTTTAAAAAGGCGGTGAAAATGAGCAGGCTGATTGCTTTCTTTATAGAGATAGCCCCTATTGGTACTGATAATAGGAGCACCATCGGCTCTCAGCAAGGCAATATCCTGAACGATGATTTGGCGAGTGACATGAAATTGTTCTGCCAAAAATTGTCCGTTTAAAGGTTGCCGAGCTTCTTTTAAAAGCTCTAATACATCATTTCTTCGTTTTTTTGTCATATCTTCATTGTAAATCAAAACTTTAGAAGATTCAAGGTTTAACGAATCTTTTTCAGAGCCTGATAGACAAATTTAGCAATGACGAAGTCTACCATACTGTGAACGACTGTACCAAGTCCGACTAAACCGAATAAGATGTAGAAGGCATTAGCTGGATAGGCTGTCGTTGTGTAAAAGAGAATGCAGACCACTACCTCGCCAAAGGCATGAATCAAGGCCAGCACGAAATTAAAGATCCAAGTCTTTTTCTGACTGTCCAGTGTTTCAGGATGCTTTTGCAGATAAAGAGCTCCGATAGTACCGAAGAGCAGGTGAGACAGGGCTCTCAGTGTGATGATGAAAGGGAGACCGGACATAAAAAATCCGATGGTAGAGCCGAGGACGACAATCACTGTCATCAGAGGCGAGAGAAACATGGCCAGAAAGATTGCAACGTGGCTAGCCAGAGTGAAGGAAGCAGGCGGAATGACAATCTTAATCGGCATGACCAGTGGGATAACGATGGCTAATGCTGTCAAAAAAGCAGTTAGGGTCATAAATTGATTTTTAGATTTTGGTTTCATTAGAATCTCCTTTTATTAACTGTATATACACTAGAATAGTACACTGTTTTGTCAGAAAAGTCAAGAAAAATTTTTGAAAATAGGATGATTTTCCGGACTCATTTGTCAAATAAGAGAAAATATCGTATAATAAGACGGTAAAATATGGATGTCATTCAGGTTCTGTTCTTTTTTGAATGTCTGTCCGCTTATAAGGAGAAATGATTTAATGAATAATTTGCCAAATTGCCCTAAATGTAACTCAGAATACGTTTATGAAGACGGTGTTCTCTTGGTTTGTCCAGAATGTGCCTACGAATGGGATCCAGCAGAAGTTGAAGTAGCAGAAGCTGGTCCAGTGGCTATTGATGCGAACGGCAATCAGTTGGCTGATGGCGACACAGTTACCTTAATCAAGGACTTGAAAGTCAAAGGTGCTCCTAAGGATCTCAAACAAGGAACGCGTGTGAAAAATATCCGTATTGTCGAAGGCGACCACAATATCGACTGTAAGATTGATGGATTTGGTGCTATGAAGCTCAAGTCAGAATTTGTCAAAAAAATCTGAGAAACCCTATGAATAAAAAAGTAATTTTTGCTTATCGCCTCCTTCTTCTGATTTTAGCTTTTGTCGGAGTCTATCTGGAAATCGCTAAATACGGCTGGGGGATGCTGATGTACTACACGGTCTTGTCCAATCTTCTGGTTCTTTTATTTATCGCCTACCTCATTTTTAGAATGTGGACGGACAATAACTGGGAGTGTCCCAAGCTGTTGCGCGTGAAGGGCGGCGTGACCATGTGTATCATGATTACCTGTGTTGTCTATCACTTACTCCTAGCTCCGATTGCGACGGATTTTTATCGCTTGGAAAATTTCCTTTGCCATTACATTGTGCCGCTTATGTTTTTCTTTGATACTCTTGTATTTGATAAAACTCGGCAGTATCGTTGGTTTGACCCCATTTCTTGGACAAGTGTCCCCTTGATTTACATGGCCTTCTCCCTCCTTAACGGATTTTTTCTCAAGATTGACATTCCAAGAGCCAAGGACAATCCCTTTCCTTACTTTTTCTTGAATGTCTATAAATACAAATGGCCCTATGTCATCAAGATGTGCTTGATTATTTTTGTAGCTTATCTGGTCTTTGGCTTTGTCTTTTACGGAATCAAATCCCTTTCTTTTTCAAAGAAGCAAAAAGCTTAGATAGTTATAATAGGAGATGAAAAACAGATTTTTTCTGTTTTTTATTTTGTCTCTATTTTTTTCTTGCCAATATCTGCTTTGTGTGATATAGTTAACTAGTTAATAATTAACTGGTTAAACATTGAGGAGGAAATATGACATTCAATAAAAAATTGTTAAGTTTAGCAGGAGTTATTTTAGCTTGTAATCTTTGCTTGGCGGCTTGCCAGTCTCAGTCATCTCATCAGGAGAACAGCAAGGAAAAGGTAAAAGTTAAGCGAGAGGTGAAAAAGGAAAGCAAAGCTAGTAAAAATGGGGCAGTTCCTGGTGTTGATAAGCCGACGGATGATGGCTTTCTTTTTAAAAGCGAGTCTCAAATTAAGGCTAGAACTAGTGAAGGTCTGATTTTAGAGCATGATGGCCATACGCATTTTATTTTTTATTCTGATTTAAAAAATAGTAAATGGGCCTATCTGATACCAAAAGATGGGCAAGCGCCTGCGGGCTCTGGCTCTGCTCAGCTGACAAATCAAATGAACACTGCCGATGATGGCTATGTTTTTAATCCTAAAGACATCGTGTCAGAAGACCAATACGGCTACGTGGTGCGCCACGGTGATCATTACCATTACATTTTGAAGCAGTCTGTAGCTAATCTTGCACAAGTACCAACTTATCGTCCAAACCTCTCTGGCAATGCCACGGGACATATTTATCAGCCGAGTCCTGTACCATCTTCTCCACAGCAGCAAGGCACAAATAAGCGTCAGTTTGCTGGGATTGATTACCCTACAAGTGATGGATTCTTATTTAGAGGGACAGGAGTAACAGGCAAGCTGGCTACAGGCTTGTTGGCAGATCATAATGGCCATACTCATTTTATTCCTTATGAGCAGCTGATTGCTTCGAAGTGGGAGTCGTTGATTCCAGCAGAACATAAGAAAGCTGCTGAAGATGCCTATTATGGCCGACGAGGGCACGCACAGCCTTCACCAGAACCATTGCCGGCACCAGCACCGACTCCTACACCTGACCCTACGCCTACTCCATCAAAAGAGGAAGAAGAAATTGCTAAGAAAAAGGCCTATTTGGCTCAGCAATTAGGAATCGATGAAAGCTTGATTCAAGTGAGTGATACGGATAAAGGAAAGGTATTCATCTACCCGCACGGCGACCATAGTCATTCGACCTTGATCAGCGAGATTGATACGACCAAGCCTTTTGACCCTCATGGAAATCCACACGCTCATGATGCAGTTGGTATGGCAACCTTGAAGGCCTTAGGATTTGATGATGAAATCATTGAAGATATTTTACATGCTACGGCTGACACACCATTTCCATCAGATGAAACGGATCTGGAAAAGATGAAAGCTTGGCTGGCAACTGTAAAATACTTAAATATCGGCCAACGCAAAGATCCTTTGGAACGAAAAGGTTTAGATCTAATGCCGAATATTGAAGTTCTGGGAATTGGCTTTACCCCGATAAAGGACATCAGACCAGTCCTGCAATTTAAGCATTTAAAACAACTGTGGATGACAAAGACAGGCGTTACTAACTATGATTTCTTAAAAGAAATTCCGACATTGGAAGGCTTAGACATCTCGCAGAATGGCATCACTGATTTGTCTTTCTTGAAGGATTATCCGAACCTCAAAACAGTGGCGGCAGCGGGAAATGACCTTACCGATATCTCGCCTTTGGCTAAGCTGAAAAATCTAGAGTCATTGAATCTTGACTACAATAATATTTCTGATATTTCTGCTTTGTCGAAACTTTCAAAATTAAAAGCAGTGAGTTTAGAACACAATCAGCTGCAAGATGTGTCTGCTCTGAGCCAAAAAGAAGATCTAGCAAGACTCTTCTTATCCAACAACCCAAACTTAAATCTTAATACCCTTAAAGCTTCCAAACTTGAAGAATTAACAGCTGACAATTCCAATGTTGAGAGCTTGAACTTCCTGAAATCTAATCCAAATCTGACAACTCTAAGCCTAAACGGCAATCGCTTGACTTCACTAGCAGGAGTTGAAGCTGCTAAGAATTTAGTCACCTTGTCTGCAACACAAAACAAGATTAAAACTTTAGACATTCCAGCCGCTCAGTCTTCCTTGAAGAATTTGAACTTGGGTGAGAATGAGTTGAAAAACTTGGAAGGAATTAATCAGTTTAGGGCTTTAGACAATCTGGCTGTCAACAAGAATAAAATCACAACCTTAGCGCTGCAGGAACCAAATAAGACGGTGACTTATATCAATGTCAGTGATAATCATATTCCCAAAGCAGAGCTTGAATTGAATGAAAAGCAAATTCCAAAGGCTTTAGCACAGCATTTCCCAGATGTTCAGGGGGGCAGCATTGATAATAATCAGCCTACTGATGCAAAAGCTGAAGAAATTACTGCTTTAAAAAATCAAGAAGCTACTGAAAGCAAAGCTGAAGAAAATAAGGAAGTGGTAAAAGAGAGCGAGGCTGACGGAACGTCTGAACAAGAGAAGGAAGCATCTGACAAGCAAGCTTCAACTGAAGCAAGCAGCCAGCAAGCTCCCAAAGATGCCGAGCATCCAGCTGCATCTCCTGAAGCAGAACTTAGCGAGCGGGTTGTTGACGCGGAAGCTTCTTCAAAACCATCATCAGAAGAAGTTCCAGCTGCCGAAAAGCCTGCATTAGATGATGAGCCAGCTCAAGCAGCAGACAAAGAAAATCAAAAGGATCCAAAAGATAAGGAAAAAGCGGATAAAGAAGCTAATCACTGATGCTTATCTAAGACAATCATAAAAAACATAATTTTTTTCTTGAAATAGTTTTTAATTTGTGATATAGTATAAAAAATTAAATAATCCTTTAATTCTATCCAGAGAGATAGGCAAGGAGCAAAGTAAAAATGATGGGCGGAGTATAAACAAGTGCGTCTTGTGCCAGCCTGTCTATATTTTCTGAAGTCTCCTTGTAAAGGGGGACTTTTTCTTATGCTTTTAGGAGGTTTAGATGAAGACAAAAGAAGTTGTCGATGACATCACCATGAACCGTGCCATTACACGGATTACTTATGAAATCATCGAGCGCAACAAGGATTTAAGCCAGATTGTTTTGGCGGGCATTAAGACCAGAGGGGTTTTCATTGCCAAGCGCATCCAGCAACGACTGGCTCAGTTGGAAAATATTGATATTCCAGTCGGTGAAGTGGATACCAAGCCATTTCGGGATGATGTCAAGGTCGAGGAAGATACAACACTGATTCCATTTGATATTACTGACCGTGAAGTGATTCTCGTGGACGATGTTCTCTATACAGGGCGGACCATCCGGGCCGCTATCGATAATCTGGTCAGTCATGGACGGCCATCTCGTGTCAGTTTGGCGGTTCTAGTTGACCGTGGTCATCGCGAACTTCCCATTCGAGCAGACTATGTTGGGAAAAATATTCCAACTAGCCGTCGAGAGGAAATCATTGTTGAAATGACTGAAAAAGATGGTCAGGACCGAGTCCTGATCGTAGAGGAGGAGACAAGATGAGTCAAGAAGTTAAATACGATGTCCATGATATGCCAAAACCTGGTTTACTCTTAGGACTCTCATTCCAGCATTTATTCGCCATGTTTGGTGCAACGGTCTTGGTTCCGATTCTGGTGGGGATTGATCCAGCAGTTGCGCTCTTCTCAAGTGGTTTAGGTACACTGGCTCACTTGACAGTGACCAAGTACAAGATTCCTGCTTATATGGGTTCGAGTTTCGCTTATATCGCTGCCATGCAAATGCTGATGAAGACAGATGGGATTGCAGCAGTGGCGCAAGGTGCCATCACGGGCGGTCTGGTCTACTTCATCGTAGCCTTCATCGTGAAATTCGCAGGGAATGCTTGGATTGATAAGATTTTGCCGCCAGTAGTGGTAGGGCCTATCATCATGGTGATTGGTCTGAGTCTAGCGGGTACAGCCGTTGGCGATGTGATGTACAAGACCGTTGGAGACCAGAAGGTCTACGACATCACCTACTTTGCTATCGGGATGGTAACCCTTCTCTGCGTCATTCTCTTTAACATCTACGGTAAGAAAATCGTTGGTATTATTCCGGTTCTGCTGGGCTTGATTGTTGGATATATCTTTGCTTTGATTGCCGGAGCAGTGACAGGTCAGGAGATTATCTCCTTCGCCAACGTGACAAAAGCTTCTTGGTTCAACGTTCCGCCAATGAATCTTCCGTTTATAGATTATGATTTTAAATTATATCCAAGTGCAATCTTAACAATGGCACCGATCGCCTTTGTAACGATGACAGAGCACTTTGGGCATGTTATGGTTTTGAATAGCTTGACAGGCAAGGATTTCTTTAAAGAGCCTGGTTTGGATAAGACTTTGGCTGGGGATGGTCTGGCTCAGGTCATCGCAGGTATCTTTGGTGCTCCTCCAGTGACCAGCTACGGTGAAAATATCGGGGTTATGGCGCTCAATAAAATCTACAGTGTTTATGTGATTGCTGGTGCTGCTGTATTGGCTATTATCATGAGTTTTGTTGGGAAAGTTTCTGCCCTGCTCCAATCGATCCCGAGTCCCGTTCTGGGTGGTATTTCCATCGCCCTCTTTGGGGTGATTGCTTCCAGCGGTCTTAAAATTCTGATTGAAGCGCAAACCAATTTTGACAACAAAAAGAACCTACTGATTGCCAGTGTCATTTTGGTATCTGGTATCGGTGGTCTGACCCTGCAACTATCAGGTCTGCAAATTTCAGGAGTTGCTCTATCAACTGTTCTAGGAATTGCACTCTACCTCATCCTGCCAGAACCTAAAAATTAGGCTGACAAGCTTGCTACATTTGTTCAACGTTTTTAATATAAAAGGAGTATAACATCATGTCATCAAATCAAATCGCACTTAAAAACCTTGTATCTATGGAACACCTCACTAACGAAGAAGTGATGGCCCTGATTAAGCGCGGGATTGAATTCAAAAACGGCGCAAAGGTTCATTACGATGAGCAACATATCGTTGCGAATCTCTTCTTTGAACCTTCGACTCGGACTCACAAGGCTTTTGAAGTAGCAGAATTGAAACTTGGATGTGACCTGCTTGACTTTGATGTCAAGACAAGCTCAGTCAATAAGGGAGAAACCTTATATGACACGATTTTGACTATGTCGGCTATCGGTGTAGACGTCTGTGTTATCCGTCACCCCGAGGTGGATTACTATAAAGAATTGGTCGAAAGTCCAACGATTACAACTTCCATCGTAAATGGTGGTGACGGTTCTGGTCAGCACCCAAGCCAAAGCCTGCTTGACTTGATGACAATTTACCAAGAATTTGGCCATTTCGATGGTTTGAAAGTGGCTATTGCCGGTGACCTCGATCACTCTCGTGTAGCCAAGTCTAATATGCAAATCTTGAAACGTCTTGGCGCTGAGCTCTTCTTTGCTGGTCCAGATGAGTGGAGAAGCGATGAGTTTGCTGATTATGGTAAATTCGTAACGATTGATGAAGTAATTGATCAAGTAGATGTGATGATGTTCCTACGTGTGCAGCATGAGCGCCATGACTACAACTCTATTTTCTCTAAGGAAAATTATCATAAACTTCATGGTTTGACGCAAGAGCGCTATGACCGTATGAAGGATACCGCTATCCTGATGCACCCAGCGCCTGTCAACCGCGATGTGGAAATTGCAGATCACTTGGTTGAGGCTCCAAAATCTCGTATCGTAGAACAAATGACCAATGGTGTCTTTGTCAGAATGGCCATCATTGAGGCAGTTCTCAAAGGACGTAAATAATCTCAGATATTTCGGTTGGGAGTGGGGTTGGACTCAAAAAGAGTCATCCTGCTCCCTATTATTATATAGATAGCAAGAATTTGTGGCTGCAGTTAAGTGAATTGAATCCCTCAACTAATTCTTTGGGTTAGTTGGGTACAGAAGGAGGAGACAATGACAAAAAGACTTTTAGTATTGGAAAATGGCATGATTTTTGAAGGAGAGGCTTTTGGAGCTGACCTTAGTGTGACAGGAGAAATTGTCTTTAACACAGGTATGACGGGCTATCAAGAGTCGATTACAGACCAATCTTATAATGGTCAGATTTTAACCTTTACCTATCCGATTGTGGGAAATTATGGCATTAATCGCGATGATTATGAGTCTATCCGCCCGACCTGCAAGGGGGTGGTTGTTTATGAACATGCCCGCCGCGCAAGCAATTGGCGAAATCAAATGTCTTTGGATGAGTTTCTCAAAATGAAGGATATTCCAGGAATTTCAGGAATTGATACAAGGGCACTGACAAAGGTTATCCGCCAACACGGAACCATGAAGGCGACACTTGCCAATGCGGAGGATACGATTGAGCACATCCAAGATCAGCTGCAGGCAACAGTCCTACCAACGGATAATATCAAGCAGGTGTCTGCTAAGCAAGCCTACCCCGCTCCGGGAACTGGCCGCAGCGTGGTATTGGTGGACTTTGGTCTCAAACACTCTATTTTGCGAGAGCTAGCCAAGCGCAACTGCAGTGTGACAGTGGTGCCTTATGATACCAGCGCCGAGGAAATTCTGCAGCTCAATCCTGATGGAGTCATGCTGTCTAATGGTCCAGGCAATCCAGAGGATGTGCCAGAGGCTCTGGAGATGATTCGGGGAGTTCAGGGTAAGATTCCGATTTTTGGTATCTGTATGGGGCATCAGCTCTTCTCAATGGCCAATGGTGCCAGGACGCATAAGATGAAGTTCGGTCATCGTGGCTTCAATCATGCGGTACGTGAGATTGCGACGGGACGAGTTGATTTTACTAGTCAAAATCACGGTTATGCAGTTAGCCGTGAGGATTTGCCGGCATGCTTAATTGTGACCCATGAAGAAATCAATGATAAATCCGTTGAAGGAGTGCGCCACAGATATTATCCGGCCTTCTCTGTTCAATTTCACCCTGATGCTGCACCTGGCCCTCATGATGCCAGCTATCTCTTTGATGAATTTATGGAGATGATGGATACTTTCCAAGAGATTCATTCAAAGGATTCCTAACCCAGCGCTAGGAGATTTATATTCAAATTTGCTTGCCAGTATATTTAAGTTTATGCAGGGACATAGATAATAGAAAACGAGGTAAAAGATGCCAAAACGTAAAGATATTCAAAAAATCATGGTCATCGGTTCTGGTCCGATCGTCATCGGACAGGCTGCGGAGTTTGACTATGCTGGGACTCAGGCTTGCCTGTCCTTGAAAGAAGAGGGCTACAGTGTTGTCTTGGTTAATTCTAACCCAGCGACCATCATGACGGACAAGGAAATTGCGGATCGGGTTTATATCGAGCCTATCACGCTGGAGTTTGTTGCACGCATTTTGCGTAAGGAGCGGCCAGATGCTCTTCTGCCTACTCTGGGCGGCCAGACCGGACTCAATATGGCTATGGAATTATCCAAGTCAGGGCTTTTAGAAGAGCTGGGAGTGGAACTCTTGGGAACCAAGTTATCAGCCATTGACCAAGCGGAAGACCGAGACCTTTTCAAGCAGCTGATGGAAGAGCTAGGCCAGCCCATCCCTGAGTCAGAGATTGTCAATACAGTTGATGAAGCGCTGGAATTTGCGGCTGGTATCGGCTATCCAGTCATTGTCCGTCCGGCATTTACACTGGGGGGAACTGGCGGCGGTATCTGTAGCAATGAGGAAGAGCTGCAGGAAATCGCAGAAAACGGCCTCAAACTTTCTCCGGTTACTCAGTGTCTGATTGAGCGCTCCATAGCAGGCTTTAAGGAAATCGAATATGAAGTCATGCGGGATGGCGCCGACAATGCGCTGGTCGTATGTAATATGGAAAACTTTGACCCCGTCGGCATACACACAGGGGATTCAATCGTCTTTGCGCCTAGTCAGACTATCTCAGACTATGAATACCAGATGCTGCGGGACGCCAGTCTCAAGATTATTCGAGCGCTGAAGATTGAGGGGGGCTGTAATGTGCAGCTGGCTCTGGATCCGCATAGTTTCAAATACTATGTCATTGAGGTCAATCCGCGGGTTTCCCGCTCATCAGCCCTTGCCTCTAAGGCGACTGGCTATCCGATTGCCAAGCTAGCGGCGAAAATCGCGGTCGGGCTTACATTGGATGAAATCATCAATCCGGTGACAGGCTCTACCTATGCTATGTTTGAGCCGGCTCTGGACTATGTGGTCGCTAAAATTCCGCGCTTTCCATTTGATAAATTTGAGCAGGGTGAGCGCCGTCTGGGAACCCAGATGAAGGCGACAGGCGAAGTCATGGCTATTGGCCGCAATATCGAGGAGAGTCTGCTCAAGGCCTGCCGTTCTCTGGAAGTTGGTGTGGATCACAATGAGCTGCCTGCTCTCAGCCAAGTAAGCGATGATGAGCTGATGAGGAAGATTGTCAAGGCGCAAGACGACCGGCTTTTCTACATCTCAGAGGCTATTCGCCGTGGTTACAGTCCGGATGAAATTGCTGAGTTGACCAAGATTGATGTCTTTTTCCTGGATAAGCTGCTCCACATTTACGAAATCGAGCAGGAGCTGGCCAGTCATATCGGAGATAGTTATGTGCTCAAGAAGGCCAAGCAAAATGGCTTTGCGGATCCTAAGATTGCAGCCTTGTGGGACATGACAGCTGAGCAGGTGCGTCGCATCCGACAGGAGCAGAAGATTGTGCCGGTTTACAAGATGGTCGATACCTGTGCTGCTGAGTTCGAGTCTTCGACACCATATTTCTACTCTACCTATGGCTTTGAAAATGAATCTGTCAAATCCAGCAAGGAATCAGTTCTGGTGCTGGGTTCTGGTCCTATCCGAATCGGGCAAGGGGTCGAGTTTGACTATGCGACCGTCCATTCTGTAAAAGCTATTCAGGCAGCTGGCTATGAAGCGATTATCATGAATAGCAATCCAGAGACTGTATCCACCGACTTTTCTGTCTCTGACAAGCTCTATTTTGAGCCACTGACCTTTGAAGATGTCATGAATGTCATTGAGCTGGAGCAGCCTAAGGGGGTTATTGTTCAGTTTGGCGGGCAGACAGCCATTAATTTGGCAGAGCCTCTGTCCAAGGCTGGTGTTAAGATTTTAGGTACCCAAGTAGCGGACTTGGATCGAGCTGAGGACCGGGATCTCTTTGAGCAAGCGCTGAAGGAGCTGGATATTCCGCAGCCACCGGGTCAAACAGCTACTAATGAAGAGGAAGCAGTAGAGGCTGCTCGTAAGATTGGCTTCCCTGTTCTGGTGCGCCCTTCCTATGTCTTGGGTGGCCGTGCCATGGAAATCGTAGAAAACGAAGCGGATCTACGCTCTTATATGCGGACAGCGGTTAAGGCCAGTCCAGACCATCCAGTTTTGGTTGATTCTTACATTGTCGGTGATGAGTGCGAGGTGGATGCTATTTCTGATGGCCGTCAGGTCTTGATTCCAGGGATTATGGAGCATATCGAGCGGGCAGGGGTTCACTCAGGGGATTCCATGGCGGCTTATCCGCCGCAAACCTTATCTCAGAAAGTCAAGGATACTATTGCAGACTATACCAAACGTTTGGCTCTGGGACTGAACTGTATCGGCATGATGAATATTCAGTTCGTCATCAAAGATGAGCAGGTCTATGTCATTGAGGTCAATCCACGGGCCAGCCGGACTGTTCCTTTCTTGTCCAAGGTGACCGATATTCCGATGGCGCAAGTAGCGACTCGTTTGATTCTTGGGGAAAGCTTGGCAGAGCTGGGTTATGAAGACGGCCTTCATCCAGAAAGTTCCATGGTTCATATCAAGGCTCCGGTCTTCTCCTTTACCAAGCTGGCTAAGGTCGATAGTCTCTTGGGACCTGAAATGAAGTCTACTGGTGAAGTCATGGGCAGTGACCGAACGCTCGAAAAAGCACTCTACAAGGCTTTTGAGGCTTCCTATCTTCATCTGCCAAACTTCGGCAATATTGTCTTTACTATCGCAGACGATAGTAAAGAAGAAGCCCTGCAGCTGGCTCAGCGCTTTGCCAATATCGGCTATAGTATCTGGGCAACCAAGGGAACAGCCTCTTATTTTGAAAATCATGGTCTACACTTCCGACTTGTAGAAAAAATCGGTAGTGACGATGATAAGAACATCCCAGCTTATATCCGCAAGGGCAAGGTTCAGGCTATTATCAACACGGTCGGAACCAAGCGGACAGCAGATAAGCATGGTCAAATTATCCGCCGCTCAGCTATTGAGCACGGAGTTCCACTCTTTACAGCCTTGGATACAGCTGATGCCATGCTGAAGGTACTAGAAAGCCGCAGTTTCACTACAGAGACGATTTAGAGATAGATTTTAAGCCCAATATTGGCATTTGTCTGTGTACGAGTTTGGAAGGCAATCTTATACAGCTAATCTTGAGAGAAGCTGAATGCAAAGGAGAAATAAGGTCACTCTATCATGTCACAGCTAGCAACTAAGAGGGGATTGATGGTACAGTCCATCTGTCCAACAGCACCACCAATTATCCGCTTAATGACCAGTCTGGCTTTAATCTAGAAGAGCTGATTGCACTGGACTTGTCTGGTCTACCTGTCTCAAGGCGACTATTCAAGCGTTCTTGGAAAAGAGAGTAGAGGGCATACAAGCGTTGCTCCAAAGTGACTGTCAGGGTGAGTCTGGAAAGAGAGTCCCAGCAGGAAATGAGCTAATATTTTTAGCTGATGGCCATGCTTGGTTAAGTTTCTGATTCTATTGTGATAGTTTGGTAATTTGTATAGGTAAATTAAAGTGTTTATACAAAAACAACATGACTCCAACAATTACGGAATCATGTTGTTTTTTCTTATCAAAGAAATTATAGATGTATTCAAGATAGCGAGAGCTGTAAAACAAAATCCACAGAAGCTCAGAACACAAGTCGAGCTTGTCAGATCGACGGCACAGCTAGTCTGTTGACCATTGGTGTTGCAAAGGCTGGCCCAAGATTAAACCTCATAAGAATAACAGATGTAGTCGGTGTCCCGACGTTTTTGGGAGCAACCTATGCTACGCGAAGGAAAGCTTGGGGGAAGAGCCAACCAAAGAAGACACCAGTCTTCCGCTCAGAAAGCTTTAGGGGAATATCAATGGCTGTGCCATTATCAGGACTATGGTTATCCATAAATACGCAGCTAATATTTTCGGGCAGGGCTACGAAATACTTGAGTGCTTCTTTAATGGCGAAGCCTGCCAAAGTTTCTCATGATTTCAGCATTGCCTTGCGACATTTTTTGTCTTTTCTGCTATAATAAACGTAAACAGAGCCCTTTTAATGGCTTTTTTCAATGAGAAATTAGACTCAATAGGAGAAATATTATGGTAACGATTCAATGGTTGGTCTAGAAGATTTAAAATAATAAAACATTGTGAAGTAGAATAAATGCTTAAAACCCTTGAAATTCAAGGGTTTTTGTGAGTACAGATTTTTATTTTTTACATTGTTATAAGTGCTTGATTGAGCAATAATCATCAATAAAAACATTTTTTTGGTGTTGAGTTTGGTGTTCAAATATCTATTATGTTACGGAAAGGAATTTCACAATCTTTCCGTTTTTTTTATTTTATGGAGGGAAAATGACAAAAGAATTACAATCATCACGCTATATTGTCATTTCATTTTTAGTACGTGAAATGGGAATTGACATTGTTGAAGCCATCTCTCTTATGGCTGAATTGGAAAAAAGTGGCTTGGTTCGCTTGGAATCAAGTGGAGATTTAATACTCAAAGAACTTGGAGGTGCGCTATGAAACGAATTACCGCAAATCAATACCAAACTTCAGAACGGTATTACAAATTACCTAAAATTCTTTTTGAGGATGAGAAATATATGGACATGAAACTAGAAGTAAAGGTGGCTTATTCTATTTTAAAAGATCGTTTAGAATTATCTCTTAGTCGTGGTTGGATAGATGAAGAAGGAGCGGTTTATTTAGTATTTTCTAATTCTAAACTGATGAGGCTGTTAGGTTGTTCGAAGTCAAAATTACTATCAATCAAAAAAATTCTAAAAGAATATGACCTAATTGATGAAGTCCAACAGTCTTCAAGTGAGAAAGGGAGACTAGCTAATAAGATTTATTTAGGGGAGTTGTCTACTACCCCAGTAGGTAATTCAAACAGGCCTAGTGTTAAAAAAAGACTAGGGCAGGTTGAAAATGAAACAGCCCCCGTCTCACATTCAGCCCCTAGTGAGACTGAAGTTAGTGAGACTAAATATAGTGAGACTGATTCTTTATTTATTGAGGATGAGGAGGATAGGAATACTCAACCTATCTTGAAAAGAAAAGTAGAAAAGGTCACAAAATATGATCGAGATTATATTTGGGGATTGGTACAAGATCAATTTAGACGAGAAGGTTTTTCTGAAACAGCCAGTGAAATTGCTATGACTGATTTTGAGAGAATCTATCAGTATGCTCTTGACAATGTTCGCTTTGTTAGACGAGCGGAAGTACTTGCTGAATTTGTGTTTAATGGCTTGTATTCTGTTTGGAATAACCGTGTTAGAAAAGGAGGTGGTTAAATGTCGCCAATCGAGTGGATATTAGTTATGCTTATTGTCATTTCAAGTGGAGTGACAGTTTTGACAATGGTAGTCGATAAGAAAGGGGTGATAAAGAAATGAGATTTATTGATTTATTTTCAGGTATCGGTGGTTTTCGACTTGGAATGGAAAGTGTTGGACATGAGTGTATTGGATTTTGTGAGATTGATAAATTTGCTAGAGAATCTTATAAGTCCATTTTTCAAACGGAAGGAGAAATTGAATTTCATGACATACGAGATGTTTCAGATGACGAATTTAAAAAACTTAGAGGGAAAGTCGATGTCATCTGTGGGGGATTCCCTTGTCAAGCATTTTCAATCGCAGGAAGACGATTGGGATTTGAAGATACTAGAGGCACTTTATTCTTTGAAATTGCTCGGGCGGCCAAACAAATCCAACCACGTTTTCTTTTTCTTGAAAATGTTAAAGGCCTACTCAATCACGATAAGGGACGGACGTTCACCACAATCCTTACCACGCTTGATGAATTGGGGTTTGATGTTGAGTGGCAGGTGCTTAACAGTAAGGATTTTGGCGTTCCCCAAAACAGAGAGAGGGTGTTTATTATCGGACATTCTAGAAAGAGAGGTACCAGACTCTTATTTCCTTTCAGACGAGAAGGTCAAGCAACTAACTCTGAGACTTTAAAAATATTAGGGAATTTGAATCCATCAAAAAGTGGAATGAGCGGTAAAGTCTATTATTCAGAAGGTCTTGCGCCAACCTTAGTTCGTGGAAAAGGAGAAGGATTTAAAGTTGCGATTCCTTGTATGACACCAGACAGATTAGACAAAAGACAAAATGGTAGACGTTTCAAGGATAATCAAGAGCCAATGTTTACTTTAAATACTCAGGATCGCCATGGTATTGTCGTTGTTGGAGATTTACCAACTAGCTTTAAGGAAACTGGTCGCGTCTATGGAAGTGAGGGCTTATCTCCAACACTGACTACGATGCAAGGAGGAGATAAAATCCCCAAAATACTGATTCCAGAACCAATCCAATTTCTTAAAGTCCGAGAGGCAACGAAAAAAGGATATGCTCAAGCAGAGATTGGGGATTCAATCAATTTAGAAAGACCAAGTTCTCAGTATCGTCGTGGTAGAGTTGGAAAAGGTATAGCGAATACGTTAACAACTAGTGGTCAAATGGGAGTAGTAGTGGCTAGCTATGAAGGAGAAGATAAACAAGTTTATCATGTAGCCGGTGTCTTAATTGATGGGCAATTTTACCGTTTGAGGATACGAAGAATCACCCCTAAAGAGTGTTTTCGACTTCAGGGCTTTCCTGATTGGGCTTTTGAAGCTGCTAGAAAAGTCTCTAGTAATAGTCAGCTCTATAAACAAGCTGGTAATAGTGTAACCGTTCCTGTGATTGCTGCAATCGCAAAGAAATTAAAAGAAATAGAGGAAAAAGATGAAAGCGTTAAATAAAGAGTCAATACTATATTGTGATGAATTAGAAACAGAATTACATGATGCAGAAATGATGCAGTTGGATGAACAAATATTTTTGATGCCCAATTATCCATGTGAGTTTGAAGTGAAATTTTTAGATTATTACCATAAAAAACACAATTACCCACTATTTTATGAATCCTATCTTCAAAACATTATGGAATTCCTTGAAAGTCAGGATATAAAGAACGGAGCTGATGCCTTTGTAGATGATAATCATAATCTTGTTTTTGTTTTATATGGACAAGGCTATCGAGCCGAGGGAAAAGAGGGAATACTTACAACCCAAGTAACTGTCAAAGCTTATGATGAAGACAAGAAACCGATTAACTTCGCAAATTTATTGGATTCCTTAATCGTCTCAGAATATCAAATGGAACCGAATCTTTGGGAGGTCTCCCATGATTGATCTCTATCTAAGTAAAAATAGCCAAAGAAATCAACTTCTTTTAGACTTCTTCCAAAACTATGGCATCGAGGTATCTTGTCATTCAGTTTCTGAAATGACAAAGGACAAATTAATTGAGATGATGAGCTATTCTTCAGATTGTTTTGAATTTTTATCTCCCAATTTATTACGATTTAAGAACCGAGACAATCTAAAATTAACGGATTTCGTTGAGATGATTTTAAAAAATCCTGAACTAACCATCAGACTTCCTCTTGCGGTTTCAAATAAGCGGGTTTATCCGAATCTGAATTTGGAAGAGGCTAGAGCTTTATTGCCAAGAGATACGAAACAATTGATTTACATGGCACAAACACATTATTTATCTAACTAAAGGAGAAGCAATATGGCTGAACGATTTTGGGAGAACTTGTCCATTATTTTGGCTGAAAGAAATATCAGCTGGATTGAGTTAACCAGAAAAATGTTTGCGGGAGAGTTTCACTATCCAAGTGAATTGAATCGTTTGTATCAAAAGATTCGTCACTACAAGATGGAACAACGAATGCCTCAAAGTCCATGGGTAGAAAGGATTGTGCAGGTATTAGATTTAGATTATGAAGATTTATTTCGGAGGTAACTATGAAAAGAATAATTCCAGTTTATATATTCCAACAAGTAAATGTCCTATTGGTATCTCTATACTTACTGAAATTTCTTTGTATCGGTGAGTTAACTATACTAGAGATTCTCTATGGTGCGTCACTCATTTCTTTTTTATGGATGTATGGCCAACGCAAACAAGCTCATAAGGTCAATATGAAATCTAGGATGAAATGGCTTGGTATTGGATTCATTAGCCTACTGATTATAAGTCTATGTTTTAGCCTAATCCATGCTCAAGGAACCACGAATCAAGCAAACTTAATTGGACTTCAACATCAAGTTCCTTGGTTTTCATTTTTATTGTTCTTAATCAATGCGAGTATGGTTGAAGAATTTCTGTATAGAGAAATTATATGGAATTTGGTGAGAAAATTAGATATTCGAGTTGCGTTGACAAGTGTTTTATTTGCCTTAGTACATCATCCAGGAACCATTCTAGCTTGGTGTTTATATGTTTTACTTGGGATGTTTTTAGGGATGGTACGCTATAAATCGGACTTATGGGGCAGTATGGGTCTACACTTGGTGTGGAACCTACTAGTTTATAGTTTGCTACTTGTTTAGGGAAATGAAATGCTAACGTTATGTAATAATGTTAGTCTTTTATTTCAAACTCTTTGATTAATATGAATTTAGCTCGATAGAAAAATAAGAAATGTGATAAAAATTTCAACTACTCTTATCTATAATAAAGCTACCTGTTCTTTGAAAATTGAATCCACTCCGTCTTGATTAGCGTGCCTGTGTAAGTAGGGACTGAGAGTATTTCCCTGTGAAGGGCAACTGGCACAAGACGTGTGTGAGAATTTTCTAACAGACACGGAGTTTATCGTTACCAGACTTAAACGATGCGACAAACTAGATAAAGGAGTTAATCATGAAGGTAGTAAACTTGTATGATTTGAAACAAATGGGAAATAAAGGTGGTTGTACCATCCAATTGATTCATCACTTTCCTTTTGGTATGGGCTTAGGACATCTCAAAAAAGACTACATTGAATTTAAACGTGTTGGTATCATTGATGGGAAAGCAGTAGAAGTTACTCTTCGAGAACCTTATTCGAGAGATCTACTGCAGGTTGTCAAGTCGATTAAGCAACGTCAGAAATTGATAGCTTATCGTTATAAAGAAGGAAAGCTGCTATTTGTGAAGAAGGAGGCCTCAGATGTCCTCTGAACAACAGGAACGAATGGCAGTTCAATATGCTGAGCGTAGTCTTTTATTCACTGTCAAAAGTCTTTTAAAGATTCTAGAATGGTCTAGACGTCAGGCTTTATCACAGGATTCTGCCTATAAGATAGGAGTACAGAAATTAGAAGAATTGCTACAATCTCCTTATTCGATTGATACGATTAATCTGAAAAAAGATTTCTTAGACAAACCAATTGATATAGAGAAATTTAAAGCTTTTTTAGAAAAAGAAGAGATTCCTTTAGCCATCGCTTGGCAAGGGGATTCTCTACATTTCTACACGAAAGACCGTTCGATTCTAGACAATCATTTAGACCATCTGTTAGAAAAAATGGTTAATGATCCGGAGAAATTAGCTGATTTTACCATGGATAAGTCATTAGACGATGCAATTGATGAGGCTAAATCTCAAATTACCTTTAGACAAGAAGGGGCCGTCAAACAGAAAGAGATGGTGAGATGATGTACAGTGGAAAGAAATTCCTACTATTCTCACTGTTAGGTATCTTACTAGGCTATCTTTTTCATCGTTTGACGCTTTTGTATGATTCCTATACTGGAAATAGCTTAGATAAATGGACTCATCTTCTGATGGAAGGTCAAGATGAAGTTCTTCAGTCGCCATGGAATGTTTCCTTTACTGGAAAATCAAGTGCTTTTTTTCTACTAGGTTTTGTGATGATGTTGCTGGTTTATCTCTATCTAGAGACTGGTAAAAAACAATACCGAGAAGGGGTAGAATACGGGAGCGCCCGTTTTGGAACTCTAAAAGAAAAGAAGCTCTTTTACGGTAAGGAATTTTCTCATGATACGATCTTAGCTCAAGATGTTCGTTTGACATTATTAGATAAAAAACCACCCCAATATGATAGAAATAAGAATATTGCGGTGATTGGAGGTTCAGGAAGTGGGAAGACATTTCGCTTTGTGAAACCCAATCTGATTCAGATGAATAGTTCTAATATTGTAGTGGATCCTAAAGATCACTTGGCCGAAAAAACAGGCAAACTCTTTTTAGAACATGGCTACCAAGTAAAGGTGTTAGATTTAGTTAATATGAAGAACTCAGATGGCTTCAATCCTTTTCGCTATATAGAGACAGAAAATGATTTGAATCGCATGCTGACGGTTTATTTCAATAACACCAAAGGCTCTGGCTCTCGTAGTGATCCATTTTGGGATGAAGCTTCTATGACTTTGGTACGAGCTTTAGCCTCCTACTTGGTCGATTTCTATAACCCACCCAAAACAAGAGAACAGCTCATAGAAGAAAGTCGTTTGAGTCAAACAGAATACCAAAACTTGTTGAAACGTCAAAAAAAAGAAGTGGAAGAGCGAAAAAAACGAGGGCGTTATCCAAGTTTTGCTGAAATCTCAAAACTCATTAAACACTTATCCAAGGGTGAAAATCAAGAAAAAAGTGTCTTAGAAATTCTATTTGAAAATTATGCTAAAAAGTATGGAACTGAAAATTTTACCATGCGAAATTGGGCAGATTTCCAAAATTATAAGGATAAGACTCTGGATTCTGTTATAGCTGTAACCACTGCTAAATTTGCCCTCTTCAATATTCAAAGTGTCATGGATTTGACCAAAAGAGATACCCTTGATATGAAGACATGGGGCCAGGAAAAATCAATGGTTTACTTAGTTATCCCAGATAACGATAGTACCTTTCGCTTTCTTTCAGCCCTCTTTTTTTCAACCGTATTTCAAACCCTAACAAGACAAGCAGATATTGATTTTAAGGGTCAATTACCTCTTCATGTGAGAGTCTATTTAGATGAGTTCGCAAATATCGGAGAAATCCCAGATTTTGCTGAACAAACCTCAACAGTCCGTTCTCGGAATATGAGTCTCGTTCCCATTCTTCAAAATATTGCCCAACTTCAAGGGCTCTATAAAGAAAAAGAAGCTTGGAAAACCATTCTTGGGAACTGTGATAGCTTAGTCTACTTAGGTGGTAATGATGAAGATACCTTTAAATTTATGAGTGGCTTACTCGGTAAACAAACCATTGATGTTCGAAATACTAGTCGTTCCTTTGGCCAGACAGGTTCAGGATCCCTTTCTCATCAAAAGATTGCTCGTGATTTAATGACACCCGATGAAGTCGGAAATATGAAACGGCATGAATGCTTGGTTCGAATTGCCAATATGCCTGTCTTTAAAAGCAAAAAGTACAATTCCATTAAGCATCCAAACTGGAAATACCTAGCCAATCAAGAAAGCGATGAACGGTGGTGGAACTATCAAATCAATCCTTTGAATCAAAGACAAGAAAATCATCTTGAAGGCCTTAGAATTCGTGATTTAACTTTTGAATCTAGTTTAAAATAAAAATAGAAAAGAGGAAATAGATGATTACGCATTTTAAAGGTTTTGTTTATGGAGTAGACGCAAGTGCTATGTTTGCACAAGCTATGTCTTTGTTACAGAAGGGATTGATTGCGGTTGGTGCCTTTCTCGTTGTTGTGGGGATTGTTAACCTTGCAACCAACATTAAAGATGGTGGACCAGGTGTTCGGAATGCCATTCTGGAAATTGTCGGTGGTGTTATGGTCGGGGCTGCTGGAGCCTTTGTAACCCAGATTTCAATTTAGGAGGATAAACAATGACATGAATCTTAGTTTAGTTTCACCCTTTGTTTACCTTGCATCTGAAAAAATATCAGCTGAAAATTTATTTGAAGGATTTAATGTGGATTTACAATCAACGGTAGATCTGATTAAATCTCTATCTAGCTACAATCCAACAGTTTGGACTTACATGTCTAGTATCACTAAAAGTGTCATGCAGCCTCTTGGAGTTGCGATTTTATCAGTTGTTCTCATCCTAGAATTTTCGAAGATGGCAAAGAAAATTGCTAACTCTGGTGGAGCGATGACCTTTGAAGCATTAGCCCCGATGTTGATTAGTTATATTATGGTCGCAGTTGTAATTACCAACACTACCGTCATTGTAGAAGCCATCATCGGGATTGCGAGTCACGCCATTGAACAAGTGGCCTCAATTGTGGCTCACGGTGGGGCCAAGTATGATACCATCTCTGGATTAAAAGGTTCAGGCTTTATTGGCCGGATGATTGTAGGCTTTTTCGCCCTCCTCATTTGGCTTGTTCGGATAGTAAGTGCAGCCATGGTCAATCTTTTGGTATCTATTCGATTTATTCAACTTTACCTTATGATTCCATTTGCCCCTCTTACGATTCCAACATTTTTAAGTGATGAATGGAAGTCTATTGGTATTGGCTATTTAAAAAATATTATGGTCTATGCGGTACAAGGGGTTCTTATTTTTCTGATTGTTTCTCTTGTTCCTTTGTTTGAATCTGCTGGGAAAATAGCCGTTTCAAATGGTGCAGGAGTCCTACAATCTCTTGCGATTATGTTTGGTAGTTTAATACAAGCTATCTTACTGATTATTGCCCTCGTTGGTTCTCAACGTACGGCTCGCTCAATTTTAGGTATGTAATTAGATAAAGGCTAGGAAGTGATTGCTTCTTAGCCTTTTTAGAAAGGAAAGTCATGAATACACGTGTCTTTAAAGACATCTCAAAATACCAACACAGGGCTTGGTTAGGTTTCACCACAAGACAAATCATCTTTGTTTTACCAGCTTTTATTGTCACAATTATTGTTTTGGGCTTGAATCTCTTTTTCTGGCAATTTGGAGATTGGTTTGTTTACGGTTTTGTGTTTGCCTTTACCATCCCCCTCATGCTATTTGGAGTCTATAAACCCAATGATTTATATTTTGAACATTATTTGAAATACCGTCTTCATTTTGAACTAACGGTTCCCCTACGCACAATTACAGGAAAGAAAGGACCTGAACATGAAAAGAAAATCAAATACATTAAAGAAACAAAAAACTTCAATGACTAATCAGAAAGAAGTAGTTAAAGGAAAAAAAGAGGAAGTGTTACCATCAACGGCTAATACTATTTCCTATCAAGCCCTGTATCAAAATGGTCTGATGCAGATAAAAGAAGATTATTTCTCACAAAGCTATTTACTTGGTGATGTCAATTACCAAACTGTTGGTTTAGAAGATAAGGGCGCAATCATTGAGAAGTATTCTGATTTGATTAACTCTTTAGATGACCAAACCAACTTCCAATTGACTATCTTTAATAAAAGATTGAATTTAGAAAAATTCAGACAAAGTGTTCTGTATGAGGAAAAAGAAGATGGATACGATACCTATCGTAAAGAATTGAATCGTATGATGAATCAAAATTTAGACAGTGGGGAAAATAATTTTTCAGCTGTGAAACTGATTAGCTTTGGTAGAAAGGATTCTAATCCCAAACAAGCCTATCGTTCCTTGTCTCAAATTGGAGAATATTTCAAGAGTGGTTTCTCAGAAATTGATGCTCGCTTTGAATCCTTGGCTGGAGAAGAACGTGTGAACTTGTTGGCGGATATGCTTAGAGGAGAACACCATCTTCCTTTTTCTTACCGTGATTTAACGAGATCTGGTCAGACAACTCGTCACTTCATAGCGCCTAATCTCTTGGATTTTAAAAACAAAAATTACCTACAAATCAATGACCGATTATTGCAGATTGTCTATGTGAGAGACTACGGCATGGAATTAGGGGATCAGTTTATCCGAGACCTCATGCAAGGAGATTTGGAATTGATTGTAAGCCTTCATGCTCAAAGTTCGACCAAGGCAGATGCCATGAAGAAACTACGAACAAAGAAAACCTTAATGGAATCCCAAAAGATTGGGGAACAACAAAAACTAGCTCGTACAGGTATCTATTTGGAAAAAGTAGGTCATGTATTAGAAAGCAATATCGATGAAGCTGAGGAACTCTTAAAAACCATGACCGAGACAGGAGATAAACTATTTCAAACGGTCTTCTTGATTGGGGTCTTTGGTCAGGATGAAGAAGAACTCAAACAAGCCCTAGACACTATCCAACAAGTGGCCGGCTCAAATGACCTAATGATTGATAAACTTCCATATATGCAAGAAGCAGCCTTTAATAGTTTGCTGCCATTTGGTTGTGATTTTTTAGAGGGAGTATCACGGAGTTTATTAACATCTAATGTAGCAGTAAACTCACCTTGGACTTCAGTAGATTTACAAGACCGTAGTGGGAAATATTACGGTATCAATCAAATCTCAAGCAATATTATTACCATTGATCGCAGCCTATTAAATACACCGTCTGGTCTGATTTTAGGAACATCTGGAGCTGGGAAAGGGATGGCAACTAAGCATGAAATTATCACGACCAAAATCAAGGAATCTGGTGAAAATACTGAAATTATCATCGTGGATCCAGAAGCAGAGTACAGTGTCATTGGACGAGCTTTTGGGGGAGAAATGATTGATATTGCGCCCGATTCCCAAACTTATCTCAATGTCCTTGACTTGTCTGAGGAAAATATGGATGAGGATCCTGTAAAGGTAAAATCAGAATTTCTTTTATCTTTTATTGGCAAGTTATTGGATAGAAAAATGGATGGGAGAGAAAAATCGATTATAGACCGAGTCACTAGACTCACCTATCAGTCATTTAAAGAGCCTTCTTTGGAAGAATGGGTCTTTGTCTTGAGCCAACAACCAGAAGAAGAAGCGCAGAATTTGGCACTTGATATGGAACTGTATGTTGAAGGTTCTCTTGATATTTTTTCTCATAAGACCAATATTCAGACAGGATCTAACTTCTTAATCTATAACGTTAAAAAGTTAGGAGATGAGCTGAAACAAATCGCTCTTATGGTTGTTTTTGATCAGATATGGAATCGTGTCGTTCGGAACCAAAAATTAGGGAAGAAGACTTGGATTTATTTTGATGAAATGCAGCTTCTTTTATTAGATAAATATGCCAGTGATTTCTTCTTTAAATTGTGGAGTCGTGTCAGAAAATATGGAGCCAGTCCGACTGGGATAACCCAAAATGTCGAAACCTTATTGTTAGATCCAAATGGTAGACGGATTATTGCCAATAGTGAATTTATGATTCTCCTCAAGCAAGCAAAAAATGACCGAGAAGAACTAGTTCAACTCTTAGGCTTGTCAAAAGAACTCGAAAAATACCTAGTCAATCCAGAAAAAGGGGCAGGACTAATAAAAGCTGGTTCAGTTGTCGTTCCCTTTAAAAATAAGATTCCCCAAGGTACACAATTGTTTGATATCATGAGTACAGATCCTGATAAAATGGCTTCTAATTAAGGGGAAGGTAAATGAAGGATAAGAGAGAAATCATACGTGCCCGAAAGGCATTTAGAAGAAGTCTAAAAGATGAGAAGAAATTCTTAAAACAAGGAAAGAAGGAGGTGAGAAAACAGAAAAAAGATTCCGCTGTACTGGATGAAAAAGCATGGAAAAATGAGATAAAGCAAAAGCTGGAGAATATGAGAGAAGCTTCAAAGGCTAGAGTAAAACAAGCAAATGAAGACTACAATCATATTCTTCAAAATAGTCCTCCATCACTTTTGAATCGGAAAGAATTAAGAGATAGACGATTGCCTCATGCTAGGAAACGATTGAAAATAGCCAAGAAACAATTTAAGGAAGCTAAGGTTGAAGCAAAAGAAGAAAGAAAAGAGAGTCGTAAAGAAAGAAAAACCAATCAAAAATTTTTCTACGGTCAGGAAACGAAAGTAAGATCCAATTTTTTCCTTCAAGGGAAGAATCTAGAAGAATTAAAAGCTAAGAAAGAAGTCAAAGCCGCAAAAGAGAATCTAAAATCTACTAAGCAAGCCTATAAGTTCAAAAAAATCAGTAGGAAAGCCAAAACCTTTCTTTATGTCCTTGGACGTGAAGGTGGAGAGTTAGCTTCAGAAAATGAAGATTTAGAAAGTTATCGCACACTTCATGAGACCATTAGAAAAGGGAAACGCTACAGTCGGCTTTCTTATAATCTTGGAAAAGCTAGTGTCAAAACAGGACAAGCAACAGGTCGTTTTACCAAGAAAAGACTGACCAACACAAAAGAGCGATACCATCATTTTAAGGATGGAAAAGGATGGAAACTAACTAAAGATAATCCAAGTTCCTTTAAAAATCGGTATCGAAAATTAAAGAAACAAGGTCTTTTAAGTGTCCGAAATATCTATCAAAAATTAAAAGCAGCCTTTTCCTTCTTTACATTTGTGGCTGGAAATCCTGTAACCTGGATAGTTGGAGGAATAGTCTTTCTTCTTTTACTTATGATGAGCTTCTTTTTAGGATTTTCATCTGCTAGTTTGATTCAACAAGATGAATTTGAATTAACAAAAGCTTATACCCACCTAACTTGGGAAGATGCAGAACATACTCGCACAAATGACAAAGGAATTACTTATTACACAAAAGTTGATGATGTGATGGGGTATATGAACTTTAAATTCCATGACTATGAGTTACACAAACCAGTTCACTTATTTAGTTCAGAATCTTACAAGGATTATCTGTCTACTTTGTGGCATGATTTAAACGATGGGGATGATTTGAAATCCATGCAAGACCTCTATGAAACTCCTAAGTATAAACTATCGAGAGACGATCAAGAGGAAATAAAGGAACTAAAAGAAGAGGGTGTCTATGCTTCCATGCAGGAATTGGACAATCCATTTGAGGGGAAAAGCAACGAAGATAGTCTAACCATGACTTATCGTTATGGATACTATGATTTAGACGGAAAACCTACTCTTCAGGAGTATATTCTACTAGAAGCGAAGGCTCACCAAACAATTGTCGCACCAATGGATGGTGTTGTATCTCTAGACGGAGATGATGTTATTCTCACTAACGGAAAAGGAGAGAATGAGAGTCGATTGACCTTGTATTCTATTCATAATGGCCGTGCGATTGAGGGGACAAGAGTCCTAACGGGTGATATTATTGGTGAAACACCAGACGATACAGGTTTGAAAGTTTCCTATCAAAAGTATAAAAACAAGAAAGAAAAATTGGTGTATGTCAATCCGCAATTTTATTTTCCAAAAGTCATTCAACTTCAGACCACTATCTTACCAGCCATTGGTCAGTTTGGTGGGGATGAGTTTGAACGAGCAAAACATATTTATGAGTTTTTGAAATCTCAAGGGGCAAGTCCCCAAGCCATTGCGGCAATTTTAGGAAATTGGTCGGTAGAGTCTTCTATTAATCCTAAACGAGCTGAAGGAGATTATTTATCTCCTCCTGTTGGCGCTACCGATTCCTCATGGGATGATGAAAGCTGGTTAGCGATTGGAGGTCCAGCCATTTATAGTGGTGCTTATCCTAATATTCTTCATAGAGGTCTAGGTTTAGGGCAATGGACAGATACCGCAGATGGGTCAACACGGCATACAGCCTTGTTAAATTATGCACGCACCCAAAATAAGAAATGGTATGATTTAGACCTACAACTTGATTTTATGCTTCATGGGGATAGTCCTTACTATCAAAGTTGGTTAAAGGATTTCTTTAAAAATACAGGCAGTGCAGCCAATCTGGCCCAACTCTTTCTGACCTATTGGGAGGGAAATTCTGGTGACAAACTACTGGAAAGACAAACCAGAGCAACGGAATGGTATTACCAAATTGAAAAAGGCTTTAGTCAAACAAATGGAGGACAGGCAAAAAGTGATCCACAATCCCTTGAAGGGGTTCGTGGGGACTTGTATGATCATTCTGTTCCTGGTGGTGGAGATGGTATGGCCTATGCTTATGGACAATGTACATGGGGTGTTGCGGCTCGTATGAACCAGTTAGGCTTAAAATTAAAAGGTAGAAATGGAGAAAAGATTTCAATCATTAATACCATGGGAAATGGTCAAGACTGGGTTGCGACAGCTTCAAGTCTTGGTGGGGAAACGGGCTCTACACCAAGAGCAGGTGCTATTGTTTCTTTTGTAGGAGGTACACATGGTACACCAGCCAGCTATGGTCATGTGGCTTTTGTAGAGAAGGTCTATGATGATGGTTCTTTCCTTGTGTCTGAAACCAACTATGGGGGCAACCCTAACTATACCTTTAGAAAAATCTCTCAAGCAGATAGTGCCATCAGTTTTGCTTATACGACCAAATAGAAGAGTTTACACTTGAAATTGTAGCTATTTAAAGATACAATATGTCTATAAATGAGTGGTCGGCTCATGGTCAATCTGATAGTAATCTTGGACATAAGGGCCAAGCGGTGGCGGACACCAGAACAAAATCCGATAGCAATCTTGGACGTACGGGCCAAGCGGTGGCAGACACCAGAATAAACCGACTGATTAGGTGGCTTACAGGTTCAGTAAGTCATCTTTTTTATTTGAAACAAAGTATAAATTTCTAATTATCTTTTTATATTTTCTTAAATGCTCGTAAAGCCTTATTCTATGTGCTTTCGAGTATTTTTACTGTAGGAAGATACTTCACGTTTCTTTGCATATTTCCTCATGTCTTAGCTGTCAGAAGTGGTAAATAAGTAGTAAATTCATTTGTACTACTAAGCAACAAGACGCTCCTGTTGCTTCTCTTTATTCAAGCGTTTCATTTCTGCCATTGCAGAATCGAATGTTGCATGTGCGTAATAGTTCAGCGTCATGGCTATATTAGCATGTCCCATAATGTACTGTAATGCCTTTGGATTCATTCCTGCATTTGCATAGTTGGTACAGAATGTATGTCGCAAACTATGTGGAGTGATGTGTGGCAATTTATCCTCGTTATACTTATTGTATTTCTTAACAAGACCTTTCATCATGCCGTTGTAATCACTTGCCACTTTTGGATAGTTCTTTCTATTAAGAAAGAGGAAATCACTATATCCATCAATCTCAACACGCTTATCATTCTTTCGATTCGCTAACACTCGCTTAAATGCTTGATAGGCTTCTTCAACCATAGGAACTTGACGTTCGCCACTTTTGGTCTTTGGTGTTTCAATGTAGTACCCAATTTCAGTATCTCTCAATAGCTGATGGTCTATATTGACAAGACGATTCTCAAAATCTAAATCTGGAAGTGTCAAACCACCAAACTCTGAAATACGAAGACCTGTTTTTAAGAGTATCAGAATTTCATCATAATTTTTGCTGTAGGTTTTATCAGCTTTTGCAAAGGCTAACAGTTTTTCTTCCTGTTCTTCTGTTAGTACGGTCTTAGGGACAGTATCATCATCAAGAACTGCTTTCAGTTGAAAGTCAAATGGATTCTTCCGAACACAATCATCTTGTATAGCAATATAGAATGAAGCCTTTAAAGAACGTTTGTAGTTATTGATGGTTTGATAAGCATAACCATTTTCACTCATTCTAATAGCCCATTCTTTAGCGTCTGATGGCTTAATACTGTCAATACTTCTTACACCTAACTTGTCTTTCTTCAAAATATCCATAAGATATTTGCGTCCAGTTTCAGTGTTTTTTCTAACCTTTGGTCTTTGAGCGTTCTGTTTTGCGTAAAGCTGGCAGAGTGTCATTTTCTTTCCTACAACATCAATACCATCATGAATGTCTTTCTGTAACTCTGCGATTTTCTCTCTAAGTGAGATACAATCACGCTTTCCTGCTGGTACTCGGTCTGTAGCCACAAGTTTCCACGAGTAAACAAATTGCGGTTCTCCAAATGAATCTATATATTTGTATAAGTATCTTCCGTCTTTTCGTTGGCTCTCTCCAGTCTTTAAGATTCGACCTTTATTGTCACGTCTTTTTTCTGACATGGCATTTGCTCCTTTCCTTTATGGAAAGAGCCTTGATACGACTTAATACTATTTTATCATATACAAGACCCTTTGGCGACGCTAGATTGCGTCCAATGTATCTATAATTTTTTCAAATTGTTTTCGTTTAATCTGAATACGATTGCCATTCATAATCAGCCAATTTGCATTTTTATTTTCCTCTGCCAAGCGTCGTAGCTTGTTTTCGCCAATACGAAAATATTTTGACGCTTCTTCAATGGTTAGGGTATAACGTTCCCAAATAGGAATGTCAGTCTGCTTCATAAAATCCTCCTTTCCAAATCACTTATTTGGATTTCATAAAAGTTGTTTTACCAGCAATCGAACAGCTTTAGCAAAGCTCACGGGAGTTCCACCCCTGCATGGTTCTCATGTAGCCATACTCATTGCCTGCGACGGTTTTATCACGCTCGGACTATTGACTGTATGGGAGTATCATTATCACGATAAGAATGTCGTTGCAGGCAATCCTGCTAAAGATTGCTTCTCGGATCACTAACATGAATCGCTCGCTATCTTTATAAGATAGGTCATGGCGGTTAGTTCCGTTGGCTCTTTTCTTATCGAAACGTATTCGATTACTTTTATTCAGTTTTCAAAGAACAATGGCTCGTTAGCCTATCAAAACACATTGAAAGCTCAATATGCTTTGGTGGAATAACAAACCTCCCTGTTCGGGAAGCGTGGAATGGTTTAGCACGCTTCCACGAAAGGAGAGAGGATATTACTTAATTTCAAATGACAAAATCTTTGTAATCAGTCTGGTTTCCATTCTTCCACGTAAGACTTCATCAACGACCATACTTTGATTGCCATATTCATCTTTCATAAGTCGTAGGGAACGCTTCGTTATGTACCCTCTGTAATGATGTAGAATCTGGTTAATCGCTTCGGTATCGCCATCTGTTGCCTTTACAATGAGAGGAAAGGGAATCATAGGATATTGTGTTTTCATTCTTCAAATTCCTCCATAAACTTTTTAATTAAGGCTAGTCCACTGGTTCTATGCCGATAGACAGTAGAACGGTTCAATTTCAACAGGTCTGCAATTTCTGAATCGCTCATGTCCATAAAGTAAAACAGCAGTAGAATTTCACGTTTCTTGTCTGGCAACTCACGTAATGCTTCACTCAACAAATCATTTTCAACGCCTACTGATAACCCATTGAGTGTAAAAATCTGAAAGTCAGTTGAATAGTTATCTGTTGTCGCAAACTGGCTAACAAGATAATCGCCAACATCCGAAAAGGACACCTCACGCTTTGCAATCCTTGAAAGATAAAGCATATAATTCTTTCGCTCGTCTTCCATAGCACGTTTACAGATATAGTCAAACTGATTTTCTATTGTGGTCTGAAAAGAAGATGGTTTCATGTTTCTCACCCCCTTTCTGTCTAGGAAAGGAAGTGAGCCTTGCTCGTTTATCTCCTTTCACTCTTAGTCCCAATGTGAAAGGGGGATTTGTTGCATTACTGATAAATAAACTTTGTAAAAAAGTTCTGAATAGCCAAAAAAGCATATAAACAGATTTATTTCTCTGTTTACATGCTTCTGTTATTCTATCTATATGATTTATAAAACCACATTGGTGGACGTACTTATCTATTGCAGATAGACGACTTTTTTTGACAAGAACCCAATGTAAGGAAATTTATTGTATATGATGTACTTCATGGCGACGTTGACCTCCAACAAACCGCCATTTGGAAGTAATATACAATATTTTAACAGCGTAAATAGCACTACCATATAACGGTTTTTTTTATTGGCGTTTAGTAGTGCTTTTTATTAAATATAAACCTATAAACCATATAACACGTTTTTCTATACCTGTTTTTAATTCAGTAGGAACAATAAAATGTATAGAGGTGGTCTACTATGCGTAAAAAAGAAGATAAATATGATTTTAGAGCCTTTGGTTTAGCCATTAAAGAAGCTCGATTGAAACGAGGTTTAACTCGTGAACAAGTGGGAGCATTGATTGAAATTGACCCACGGTACTTAACTAATATTGAAAATAAAGGGCAACACCCCAGCATACAAGTTCTTTATGACCTTGTATCGTTACTTCATGTTTCCGTTGATGAATTTTTCTTACCTGCTAATAACTTGGTAAAAAGCACCCGACGATTACAGATAGAGAAATACATGGATAGCTTTACAGACAAAGAACTATCCTTAATGGAATCTTTAGCCAGCGGTATCAACGAAGCAAGAAACATCGAAGACTAATTAAAAGAATCCATACATAACGGAAAGAGCCGATAAAATGAGATTGTATTAATCTCATTTTATCGGCTCTGCGTCTTTGCGTCTGGCTCTGTAATCACAGTTACTTTGAACTGCTTTATTTCAATTAAATTTTCTTGTCTGCATTTCGGACAATAGAGGGGGAATTTTTTTAATTCAGTATCTTCCCTTATCTTTAATCGTGTTTTATTTCCACATACAGGACACAATATCCACTTGTAGTTTATAATAACTATCTCCTCCTTTACACTTTAATTCAAATCTTTATTAAAAAATATTTCATCTTATTTAACAAGAAACCATATTTATATAACAACATAAAATACACTAAGTTATTTTATTGAACATATATCGTACTTTATCTATCCGACTATTTGGACGACGGGGCTGGCAAACAGGTTCACCGGTAGTAACATGGTACCCTTTTAACTCTGTTAAACAAACACTACGTCCATTTGTAAAGAAAGTTAAATCACTACGATATTCTTGAATACACCGAGCAGGGATTTCTCCACTAAGAATGACCTCATTATTTTTCAATTGAGTGTCTACGATGTTCGCACAATATTTAGGAGCATCGTTGTATGCTCGTGAAAGATATTCCTGTGGCGCATAAATTTTAAAACTAAGATATGGCTCTAACAATTCTGTTCCAGCTTTTTTTAAGACTTGTTCCAATACAATAGGAGCAAGCATCCGAAAATCTGCTGGGGTACTAACAGGGCTATAGTATAAGCCATACTTAAAACAGATTTTACAGTCCGTCACATTCCAACCATACAATCCTTGTTCACAGCCATAGCGTATCCCCTCCATAACTGCATTTTGAAACGATTGATTTAAGTATCCAAGAGAAACCGAGCTCTCATACTGTACTCCGCTCCCTAATGGAAGCTGTGCTACAGATAGACCAATGGAAGCCCAGAAAGGATTCGGTGGAACTTCGATGTGAATGGTATACTCTGCTTTTTTTAACGGTCTTTCCATATAAATGACTGTAGGCTCTTTTATTTCTATCTCCACATGATACTTTTCTTGCAGCAGAGCACAAGTCACTTCCATTTGTACTTTCCCTAAGAAAGAAAGTATGATTTCATGTGTCGCAGAATCCACATAATATCGCAGAAGCGGGTCACTGTCGGAGATTTCTAAAAGTGCATCAAGTAACATTTCCCTTTGTTGAGGTTTGCTCGGTTCAACAGTCGTTTGCAGCAGAGGGAGGGGATTTTCAATTCTCTCTCTCTGTGGCAATAGCTTTGTATCTCCAAGAACACTATTTAACTTCAAAAACTCATTCTGCAAAATAACAATTTCCCCGGAATAAGCCTTATCGATTTTACATAATTCACCATTTATTGAAGTATACATTTCTGTAATTTTTATTTTTTCCTTTTCCGATATTCTAACCGAATCTCGCAAATGCAGTACGCCACTATAAAGACGTATATATGCAAGACGCTGTCTTTTTTCCGAATACTCAATTTTGAAAACTTTTCCGCAAAGTTCAGACTGACCTCGATGTGTTGATGAATAAAATTTATTAGTAATAACTTCTATAAGGTTATCAATCCCTATATTACTTTTTGCACTTCCATGATAAAGAGGGAACAGAGAACAATTCTGAAATCTTATGCTTTCCTCTTGTTCGAGTTCCAATGCTTCTAATGATTTACCGGACATATATTTCTCTAAAAGGTCATCGTTTCCCTCTATTACCGTATCCCATTGTTCAGATTCGGTAAAGTTCGTCACACACATATTAGGATACAGTTCTACCTTCTGTTTGATTACAATTTCGGCAGAAAGTTTCTCTTTAATATCCTGATAAACCGTTGATAAATCAATTCCATTTTGGTCAATCTTATTGATAAAAAAGATTGTGGGAATCCCCATTTTCCTAAGTGCATGAAATAATATACGAGTTTGTGCTTGTACGCCATCTTTTGCAGAAATCAGTAGAATTGCCCCATCTAAAACTGATAATGAACGATATACTTCTGCTAAGAAATCCATATGTCCTGGCGTGTCTATGATGTTCACCTTCGTATTTTCCCACTGAAAAGAGGTTATTCCTGTCTGAATTGTAATTCCTCTCTGACGTTCTAAAAGCGTATTATCCGTCCTCGTTGTACCTTTGTCCACGCTTCCTAATTCTGTAATCGCTCCACTGTTATATAATAAGCTTTCTGTTAAGGTAGTTTTTCCCGCATCAACATGAGCTAAAACTCCAATATTAATAATTTTCATGTGATTTTCCTCCATTCAAAAGCCCAAAAGGGCATAAAAATCCCAGTGATAAATACTCTTATCACTGGGATTTTTATGCATAACCATAGGCATACAAAGCATACAGATATTCTCCGGATACTTTAGAATCACATGATAAAGGTATTCTTAAACTGGGTACAAAAAACTAAGCCCTCCTAAAAAAGGACATCCAATTATTTGTTCCCACTATCAAATTGACAGTTTATTTAAGAATACCTTGCCGCATATTTATTAACTCCTTTTAAATAGATACTTAAATTATAGCACGTAAGAGCATATTTGTAAAGGAATCTCCAATTTTTTATCAAAGAGAGTACGTGATTACAAAATAGCTGTAATAATGTACCAATATTTGTTATTCTATAATCTTCCAATTACTCCCGTTCTTTTCAAGTACCAAATCAAATTGAGATACCTGCGTTGCTTTGGTCTGCTGGTCGATATACTCCACTGTCAGCGATACCGTGACTTGATTATCCTTACGATTGTGAATAGGATTTACCAGTTCTTGAAAGATGTACTCTTTTCCGATTGGTTTTAATATCCCGTCATTCACATAGTAGGAAAGTTCACTGGCTGTCGCTGTAGGATAGAGCTTGAAGAACGTCGTTAAAAACTCATTGATTTCATTGGTTGTAATGGAATCAACCGTCCCCTCACTTTCAATGGCTTTTGGTTTATAACTTGATTTCTTAGGTATGTTGGTAATGGTCGGATTCTTAACCAGTACCATATTTCCAGAACCATCTACATAGACACTCACTATATAAGCAGAGTGGACGGTCTTTGTATTTTCTCCCTCTGTAATGAGCTGGTCTACACTGTAGGTTACATTAAACTCATTGTCGCCAGTTGGCTCTACCGTCCATATCTGAAATCCTCTTACAGAAGACGATACAGGAATATCTTTGCGTACTGTATCAACATTGAGAGCTTGAAGTTCATCTGTCAGATAGCCTTTTAGACTTTCCATTCGATTATCAATGGACTTATCGGATTGCTCCCATGAATAGTAGACTTTCGCAAAGTTCTCTACAAAATTTTCTACATGATGAGTATCAACGTATTCCTTTTCTATGATAGTTGTTTCGTGAATAGTATGAGTATCTATAGCTGTAAAGTGCTTGAATATCGCAAAGCTGAAACTAAGCCCTAAAAGTACCCACAAGGCAATCACAACCTTTTTATGAGGATTGACCTTATAGACACGAGGTTTCTTTTCCTTTGGTATCTGTTTTTCTTTATTCTGATTTTTTCTAAATTTCATCATTAAATCTTCCTTTCTCATTGTTTGATTCGTCCTGCTCCCACTAAATGCTGTTGCCAGTAGGGGCTTGTTAAGTCGGCATAACCGATTGGGTCGCCTGCATGAAACATACGGTTATTGCCAAGGTATATCCCAACATGAGTAATATAAGAGCCAGCGTTATAGGTAGAATGAAAGAAAACCAAATCGCCAGCTTGTGCTTCCGATAGTGGGATATGCTGGGTCACATCATATTGCTGTTGTGCGGTTCGTGGTAAGTTAATTCCAGCTTTTCCATACGTCCATTGTGTCAGTCCGCTACAATCAAAAGAAGTAGTCGGGGAAGCTCCACCGTAAACGTATCGCCAGCCCTCATATTTCAGTGCTTCGTCCATGATGGCTTGTACCGTATCATCATCAAACTCTGTTGTGACAAGATACTGCGTTACCAGTTGCACATAAAACATATTGCCATAGTTGTATCGCCAGCCCCCATTGATAGGTATGGCTATGGGATTGGGGTAAGACACTTTTTCGCCACCTGAATACTCTTTTGAGAAACTTTGAGCCAGTTCAAAGGTATATTTATTTCCACGATTAGCCACATACCCTAAGAAACCACCACCATAATTGTAGGACTGGATAACCGATTCTAAATCTACACTGAGCCTTTCGCTACTGGCTAATAATTCACTGAAATACTTCACACCTTGCTTAATGGATTCTTCTGTACTCAATGAATTAGGTGGAAGACCGAGGGATTCCGAGGACTGCATAACATCTTCCGCAGTACCGCCCGATTCCACCTGTATAATCGCAAGAAGTATGTTGACATATTCTTCAACGCCATATTCTTTGGCATATTTTTCTACCATAGGCTTATGAGCCAGCACTTCTGCGGAAACATTCACACCTCCATAATGAATATTGGAAATTCCGCTGTCCTGTTCATCTGAAAATAAAATGGCAACAAACAGAAGCAGTGAGAAGACCATCAAGAATAATCCAGAACCACCAATCACTAAAGTTTTCAACTTCATGGTTTCTTACCGACTTTCTTAATGGTGGCGGTTTTGATTGGTGGTCTACTTCTTGTATTTTGTAGTGGTACTCTTTGAACAGTAGACGGACGTTCTTTTGTGATTGGACGTTGTGAAGTTCTATCTGCTGTAGTGGTTGAAGTTGCTGGCTTTTGAACGGTTTTTTCTTGAACGGTATTGCCTTGGCGTTCCACTTTTGGACTTGAAAAATCGGACTTAACTGCTGGACGCTCTTGTTTGGCTTGTTGAGATTCCTTATATGAAGTCTGAATATTAGACTGTTTTGAGGTCTGTTCATCATGATATTGTTCTTGTCTTGTAGTCGGTCTTTCATGAACAGAAGAAGCAGGCTGTTTTTTCTGTTTGACCTGTTCCATTTCAGAGCGACGCTTCGCAATGGTTTTTCGCCTTTGTTCCTGCTGTTCCTTGCGTCCACTGGCTCTGTCCGCTTTGGTTTGAGAAATACTACTGGTTAAATCACGGACATTCTCTTTTACTTTGGATTTTCCTTGATATACTGCATATCTTGCATTGGTCGGCAAATCTTTAACCTGTTCTTTCAAACCACTAGCAGTGTCTACCATTCTGTCTTTGGTATCAGCTACTGTACCGATGGTTTGACCGATACGTTTTCCAAGTGTTGATTTTTCCTTTCCGTCTGGTCGGGAGTGATCTGCTTGTGTCCTTGCAGAACTCCCCGAACCCGACTGTCCTTTTTTACCTGTAACAATGGCAGACCCAGCCCCTAGAGTAGTCATGGAACGTCCAAGTTTCCGCTGTAGACGGTGCATGTGAGCGTGCATAAGCATACGAGGTTTTCTCATCACACGACTTCCCACACTTTGAGAATCGTTACTCTGTAGAGAAAACATACTCATTAAATCGCCCAGCTTGAAGTAGATTCCTGCAAAGGTCACAATCTGTAGAAAAGCAATCAAAAAGAACGGATAACCAGCCGATAAGGTATAGAGCATGGTTGAAATACTAAATGCTGTCGTAATAATCAATGTGATTCCAGCTCGTGTCAAAATGGTATTAAAGAGCTTTGTTATGGCTCGTTTTGACATACCATCAAATGATGGAATCATGCTTAAAATAAAGCTCACAGGCAGAAACATAGCATAGATGATAAAAAGTACCTGCGAGAAAATCATGATTCCTGTTAATAGGAATACAAATATGGAAATCCCAATATTGAAGACAAATAGGAAGAAGACTGTACCTAAACGGTTAATGGTCTTTGTAATGGTTAGATTGGTATTGCTTCTGTCTTCAATTTCTTCCGCAACAATTTTTTCTCTGTCTTCGCCATTGTTGGAATCTGGGCTGGTGGAGAGCAGGCTTTCCACACGGTCAATACCGATACTTTCAATGTCTGAACTGTTGTATTGAAGCAGTAGCCACGGTTGCTGAACCTGTATGGAAAACAGGCTATCTCTGATTAAGTCCACGCTGTCCTTGCCTTGACTATCGGAATGGGGCATGACAATCTTCGTGCCAAGTGATAAACTGGCATTACTGATGTCTGATGAAAAGTCATTGATTTTTTTAATGTAGTCGGGAGCGTAGGCAATAAAGGAAGCCGATAGGATAAACACCAGCACAAAATTCATAATGGCATGAATTGCCTTTGTGGTTTCTCTCTTTATCAGTCCCGTATAGGCAACATAAACCCCAAGAACCAAAATCAAGAGTAAGAGGAATCCAACATAGAAACCCTCTGTTGAAAATCCGTTTGCACTCACACCAGCTAAGGTCTGCATATTCTTACCAATGGAATCTGCTGTAGCGGAAATGAAGTCTAAGGAATAGGCTTCCTGTACTAAGTAACCTGTCGCATTGGAAACATACAAACTGATTGTCCAAATAAAATTGGTAATGGCATATAGTCCATACATGACCTGTTTTCCAATCCCGTCCGACCAGTTCCACGGAAGCCAGCCCCAGCTATTATCCACATAAAAATCCAGTTGATAGTTTTCAAGTGGGTATCGGCTGTATTCATTTGCCACATTGACCGTATCATCTACCAAGCCCGCAGCTTGAACCACCGTTCCCAGCATGGCTAAAAGAAAAATGGCAATCACAAGTGTGAAAGCCACTGTCATTGCCACTTTACCTAGACGTTTCAGCGTCCAGTTTGATTTTATTCTGTTTACTATTGATGGTTTCACATTTACACCTCTTTTCGCACAGGTGGTCTGGTATCAAAGGCATGGAGCAGTTCTTCAAATACAGGGTGGAACTGTATCACACCGACACGACCATATAAATCACTGATAAGGCATTGCCCGTTTTCCAAATCACGCAATCGCTTCTGATTGTTTTCGTCCTCTGGGTCTACACCAAAAAAGGCTAAGGTCTTTTTAATCTCGTTAAGGTCAGTGGAACGAAATGCAAATTTTAAGCCGAGGTTATTTTTCAGTTTTTCATCTAAGAGGTCGTCTGTATTTTGGGTCACGAAATATACCCCAGCGTTCATAGCACGACCAGCCCGAACCAGCTTCATAGATAGTGTTTTTCCTTGTGCTACCTGTAAAAAGCTCCATGCTTCGTCTAAATCTACAATCTTGAAAATGCTTCGGTCTGTATGGATAAAGTCTAAAGCAAAGGTACTAATGACAATCAGCATAGCAACGGATAAAAGCTCCATAGTGGTATATTCCTCAAAGGAAGTTTCCTTGTCGGGAAGTACCAAGTCCGCAACCTGTATAATGTTCAGTTGTTTTTCTAAGCTGATAGACTGCTCCACATAACCATTACTGAATAATAAATGTGCAAAGTCATAGTCTGTAAAACTTTCGATATGGTCGGCTATACTGGTACTTAGTGGCGTATTCTCAACCCGTAATTCCTCAATCACTTTCATCAACCCTCGTACTTCACTATTGGTTACTGCACGAATGGCTTTTCTAAGGATTGGGAAGCGTTCCCCATCACGAGAGGAAATCCCCGTAAGGAATGTCAGAATATCAATAGCCAGTGATTCAGAATCTTTGGGATTTTTCATAATCACATAAGGGTCAAGTAAGCCTTTGTTTTTCTCATCAGAAGTCAGAGTGACGATATTGATTTCATGGGAAATCTCTGGCAAGGTTTCTTTCCATCTGCCACGTTCTGCTTTTGGGTCTACAATCACTGCTTGTGCCCCATAAAGCACCGCATAATAGACGATAAGGTTATTCGCAAAGGATTTACCACCACCCAGCGAACCAACAAAAGCCGACGCTAACGCATTGGTTACTGAACCCTTAACCCCTTGACTGGCAAGAGCAGGTTTCAGATAGACATTGCGTCCAGTATCTAAGCTGTAGCCAACATAAATCCCCTCATTTTCCCCCAGCATTTGAGTAGCACCAAAACCTAAACCAGCGAGGAAATCAGAGGTCACGTATTGAATATAATCATTCATATAACGCTTGCTGGCAGGTAAAAATTCTTCATGTAAGCCGAGCATATCCCCAAATGGTCGTACCAGTTTTACGCTTAAATCGTCATAAAAATCTTTCACTTCATTACAACGACGTTTGAGTTCGTCAAGATCATTTGCTGATACCCTTACCACATAAGACAGCTTGTACATAGATTCCTTGCTTTGGTCTAAATTGGTTTCCAGCTCATTCACACTTTCCAGAGCTTCCGCCACATTGGAGCTGGTTTCATTATCACTTTGCCAAGCGTGGTTATCCAAGTCTTTCAGTTCTTTCTTTTTATTGCGGACAGTAGATAGGGCTTTACGATTCGCTACAATTTCCACATTCATTGACGTATCAATCGGGAATGTAAATTGCTGTTGCTGGTAGTAGAAGATTTCAGAGGACGGGAAGTCCAGTTCTCCGACAATGCTGTTAATGGTAAAGTAAGCTACATAGACGGTTTCATCTTCCTGCTGGATTTTCAAATATCGCTGTTTTTCTTCCACCAAACAGCGAGTAGGCTTAATCAAGTCATAGTATTTAATCAGCGTTTCATTATCCAGCTTTTTCTTTGATAGATGGTACTCATACTCTTCATAGGCAGTGCCTGTCTGTCCGTAAAGGTGTTCAATCAGATAGCCGAAGTCGTCCTTATCTAACCTGCGGATTTTGAAACGACGAGAGATTTTATTTTCTAAGAGCTTTTCCATCTTCTGAAAACGCAGGATTTCATCATTACTCATACTAACAAAATCGCCCATCAGCTTATGGTTCACATCATAGACAAAATCAGACAAAGCATTTTTTGCTTCAACGGTAAGACTTTTCATAGAAAACTCCTGATCGTTGAGAAGCAACTTAAAGCCGATAAAGAAACGGTAGTTCACTTGATTTTCGCCAATCATGGATATTAAAGCGTCTGTCTGTTGGTCGATTTTGTCATAGGCAACCGCTTTGAGCTTGCCAGTGACTTCATTTTTGGAACGCTCTTGTGCAGAACGTATGCTGGATTCTGTACTGATTTGTAAAGCATGAATTTTGCCATCACGATTTTGTGCGATAAGCTGTCTGAAAGAATCATGCACTTGTATTTTCTGTTCTGGACTTAGAAATGAGTAATTGTAAGGAACAAGCTCATAGTAAGCATAACATTCCCCGTCTTTATTCCAGACGAGATTGTTTTCAATGTATTTAATTGGATATGCCATAAAATTCACTCCTAACTGCTGTAATGGCTTCTTGTGGCTGGTTTCTGCCAAGCGTTACTTTTTTTCCTGCATAGGTCAGCTTTGGTCGCAGTGCATAAGCAATGACAGACTTCAAAAATCCATAAGGCTTTTTACCATCAAAAGTTTTTGTAGACATAAACCATGTGAAAGCCACAGGAATCCCAAAGTATTTGAGAAATGCTCCCTCTATCATGGAAAGAGGGGGCAAGTTGCCAAGTATCATCACTGCAAAGAGTGACACGACAAACCATGTCATTTGCGTAAAGGTTATGGGAAACGGAAGTCTAAAATCATTGATAGAATACAGTACCTTTTCCACAGACCAGATACTGGTATAGCTTCGTATTTTCTTCATGTAATCAATCCTTTCATAAAAAATAGGGGTAGCTGATTGAGCCACCCCGTAAAATAGAAAATCTGCCAGTAGTAATGTACCGACAGATTTAATAGACGATTTCAAAAATCCCATGATTGGTTGAGATAAACGTTCCTGAAAGGTCTAAATCCCGACCATAGGCTTGATAATCAATATAGTTTTGAAGACTAGCTGGTACTTCGCCTAAAGCACCCGTTTCTTCAATGTAGTAGCGTGCCACGTCATACATATCATCACAATCGGAATGAATGATAATATCCTCTTGATGTTCGCTTAGTTCTTCAATGCTTGAAAAATGAGTGAGCAGAGCAGATAGCTCCGATTGTAATTCTTCGGGTAATTCCGATACCATTTCCCATAGTCGATTGAGTTCGCCAATGGAAGTGTATTCGTCAACCGTAAAGGGTAACTCGTAGTCATGAATGGCGTATTCCTCATATTCATCATTCAAGCCGATTTTCTCTTTGACTTCCTCAAAGTCAATGGGAAAGGTAAACCACGCACCGACCAATTCGCCCTCATTGTATTTGCCTAAATTCGCAATATAGACTTGCATATCGTCCATATATTCACGTCCTTTCTTTGTAGAGATTCAAAAATCCCTACCGCACTTCGTTTGGTGTACCATTCCTTTGCGGAACATAAGAAAACCACTTATATTCCACAAAAGAACGGTTTTATTTAAGCACCAATAATGCGATTGAATAGCTCTAGTAAAATGTCTTTTACTCCAGCAGCGTTGAAGACTAAGCCAACCGCAATAATCGCAATAATTAAAAAGCCAATCAGTTTGCTAAACTCACGCTTGAAGCCAAGATACAAGCCAATCACAACGATTGCTAAAAGCACCAGTGATTGAGCTTTTGATAGAAACCAGTTATAAAGGTTTTGTCCAAAATTCATAAAAATGTTCTCCTCTCTATATTCAATGAATTTGTATTTGAGTTATTTTTTTGTTGTTATCACGTCCTGTTCTTTTACTGACTGTTGCTTCAAAATCTGCTTGTGTCGGTCTGTCAGTTTCGCATGGTCGAGAATGTCTTTTACAACCTGCGTCTGGTTGATTTCATCAAGTTTAATCGCAACCTTTAAGGTCGGGGCAACTTGATGAGATAGCCAGTTCAGCGTCCTTTGGAAGGAGTAAGGCTCTGGTTTTGTGGTTAGTTTTAATCGTTCACGATTGTTCCCAATAAACCAAGCCCATTCTTCATTCAGTTTCCAATCAGAACGAGGTTTGGAATCGTCTTTATCTACAAAACGGATATACCGATTGATAATTTTAAAGGCGGTATGCTCTGGATTGTCATAGACGAGTAAATCACGGACTGCATAATAGGCACGCTCATTTTTCAATCGAATCTCAAAACGGTTTTTTACTTCTGCGTCTTCAATGGGAATATCATTTTTCTTGTACTGCTCGTAGTCCTTTTCATAGATACAGAAATAAACTTCACTTTGTAATGAACCGATATAGAGGGTGTTTCCCATACATTCCTTTTCCTCTTTGCGTACCAGTTCGCCACTGCGATAGCTTTTAAAACTGCGGAAGACGGAGATACATTCTTCCTGTTGGCACTTTTCAGTGAGTACAGGGATATTCAAAATCCCTGTCTTATCGTTAATGGCAAGGTCAAGGCGTTTCATCACACCGCCAGCCACCAAAACGTCCATAAAGAACTCATACCAGCTTCTTTGTTGTGCCAGAAGATAGCTTTCAAATTGTCTGCACCCACGACCTTTCAATTCCACCAGAACTCCTTTGTCCAGTTCATGGGAGCAAAGGACGAATATGTCGCCTAAAGCATAATGCTCTGAATAAGAATAGAAACCATAGTCCTCATGAAGAAAATAGGACAGTTTCAGTTGTAAGATGTTTTCGACCACCTGCTGTACGTCTGTTGTCGGAAAGCGAATCCTTACATAATCAAACAGCATTTCAAGGGGAGCGTCGGGATTGAAGCGTTCCAGAGCTTCCCAAAGGGACTGCTGTAAATCCTCTGATGGCTTGACTTTTCCTGTTTCAATATCGCTTAGATACTGCCTTGTAATACCAGTCGCAACAGCTAAACGGTTTTGAGATAGTCCATAAGCCAAGCGTTTTTCTTTTAAATGCTGTAACCAAGTTTGTTCATTCAGTAAAAATCCCTCCAATCAAAAAGGCGTATGTCAACTTTTAAAGCCCATTTGACATACGCTGAAATTTTGTAAATCCCTTGTAACCAAAGGATTTTCTAATGTTTTTTTGACTGTTTCCTGTCGATTTGTACCCCCCTGTTAGATACGGGGGGTTAAGTGCTGGCGTGGCTATTGCCACACCAGCCAGCAAGATCAGTCCACACCTGCGACTTCCGCTTCGCACGTCGCCTGCGTGGACTGTCTGCTGTTGGATAACTTTTTAATTTCCTCCAAGAAATCATATCCTTTTGGTACAAGGGGAGTATAAAACTCTGATATGACACTTGTTCCTACATCAACATAGCCACGACCTTTGATTCGCTTTAAGAAGAAATCCTTTTGTACGTCACTGCCAAACATCATGCCATAGCCCATTTCAGACATACGACCTAAAGCCACTCTGAAATTAAACTGATCACGGATTCCGTCGCCTAAATATTTTGCGTCTGGACGTTGACAAGCCAGTATTAGAAAGAAGCCAGCTTGACGACCTAACATGACAATCTGTTTCAGCTTATTCATAACTGCGGTGTTTTCTTTTGTTCCCAGCATTTCCATGAAAGCGACGTATTCATCAAAGATTAAGAAGTGTGCCGGGAGACCTAAGTAAGCATAATTTTTGCCAGTCTTATAGTTCTTCATCTGCTTCATTTCCTCACTACGTTTCATCATTTCTTCATAGAATGTTTCAATGCAAGAAAGCAAGTCTTCTTTTCTATAGTAGACATTTGCCATCACAGAACCTAAGTCCGCAAGGTCAGCATTTTTCGGGTCAAGAATATACAGTTTTGAATCTGTATGAAGCAAGGCTTCAATCAGTGTCAGTATAAAGTAAGTTTTACCGCCACCTGTACCACCAGCAATCAACATATGAGGGAGCTTATCATATTCCCACCATACGTTTTTCATTAAGCGAAGTTTACCATCTTTAGCTTCTACTTCATCAATAGAAATACGACTGGCTATGGTGTCATAGAGCAAAGTATATTCCACATAGGAATCCTTTAACTCTTTATCCGTCAGCTCACAGTACAAGCCACTCTCTAATTTCTTTTCCAAGTGTAAGAGTTGGTCTTGATATTTTCCCAGCGTGATTTCCACCCGTATCTGTATCAAGCCATTTTTAAGTCGATAATACATTTTAGGGAAGTAGGTTATCTTTTCCTTTGTACGACCAGCACTATCTTTAAAGAAACCCTCTGTTTTGACCTGTTCAGATTCATACCACTTGTTTTCAAGTATCATCTTTGCCAGTTTTTGACGGTGGTAAAGTTGTTTAACCGTATCATAGCGAACCCGTTTGAATACAAACGCTACCAGCAAGCAGATAAGAATTGCGACACTGAAACTGATAATTAAATAGGGAATGTCAATCTTATCTGCTTGTGATAGGTTAAAATCCTGCCAGTTGATCTGCTGGATTGTCTTCACATGAAACAGTCCGACAACCAGCAGGAAAACAGGCAGGAGTGACGCTATCGTAAAATGAAAGACTAAATCTTTACCAGATGGGCGAATCCTTTTACCACGCTGTTTCATGCGAAAAAGTCTCCTTTCTACCTAGCGACTATTTGTCTTGTGTCGGTTCTTTCTTTGCTTGTGGTTGAGCTTTGAATGAACTAGAATCCTTTGTCAGCACAATATCGTCTGCCTTGATATACCAGTCAACATCTGCTCCTTGATAGGTGGCAGTAGCAACGGTGTCCGCAATGGGATTGATAAGTTCCACCCGTGCGTTATAATCAAACTCTTTCAAAGGCACGCTGGCAGGAATACTTACTTGAATCATGCGTCCTTGTCCTTTGGATTTTAAGTCATAGGTACGTTCCTTGATTTCATCTGAAACCGACCCGTCTTCATTTTGGATTCTCACTTCACGACGTAGAGCAGAGAATTTCAATTCTCCAAAAGTCGTGTCTTTATCTAATACAATGCCATTTGCTAATCTCATCATTTTTCCTCTCTTTCTTTATTCTTTTATCATGTCGTCAGCATGTAAAAGGTAATTTGTAAAACCACGAGTGCCGATTTTGTAGCCCTCTGCGGTAATACGTGGATTGACTAACTTCACACGTTCCTCAAAGCCGAAATGTTTTTCGCCAGCTTCAGCAGGAAGCACCACCACAATATCATCTGCTCTTTGAACATCAGAATAGAGATTATAGCTTCTTGATAAGACAGTTAGCCGTCCGTTGATTCTTCGCTGAACGACTTTATCCTCGCCAGCAAATTCTAAATTGCCGAATGTTTTTTCCATGTTGGGAATCACAAATTTAAGTTCCATATTTTTACCTATCCTTTCTTTTTTATTGGCTGAATGAATGTTTGATGGTCTTAAAGAGTGGGGAACGACCTTTTGATTCTTGATTTTTTGTTTTCATAAGTTCACTTCCTTTCAAAATCGGGTAAAAAAATAGACACCTCATTTTTTGAAGTGTCTACCTATTAAATATTCAAATTTTATTGGAAGTATCTTTATATCTTCACTTTTCAAGGATAAATCGTCGTATCAAAGCTCATTCATAAGTAGTAAATTAGTAGTAAATTGAGTGGTTTTGACCTTGATAAAGTGTGATAAGTCCAGTTTTTATGCGGATAACTAGATTTTTATGCTATTTTTTTCTAAAAAAACAGTAAGAAAGCGTAAAAAATCAATTCCTGTACTAGCGTGTAATTGAAATTTTTTAGTTTTGGCGTTAGAACTGTTTCCTCAGTCCTAGCCCCTTCTCTTTTTGATAAGTATGCTTGGCAGAAAGTAGTTTGTAAATGATTCTGAGAATCTTATGAGCATAAGCAATGACGGCCTTCATCTTGCTTACTCTTTGGGAAATTCGATTATAAAAAAAAGAAAAAGCTGGATCCTTGGAATGTGCTGCAATTAATCCCGACATGGTCAAAGCCTGTTTTATTTAGCGATTTCCTTGCGTGATGTGTGAGGATTTTTTAATGCCAGCACTATAGGCTAAACATCTTTTTCTGTCATGAGTTAGCAGGCTCTGCCTGATTAGAGTTTTACATGTAATCTATTTTAATAGTAATGTTTTATCATTTTCAGGAGAACGCAGTTTTGGCTCGTTCTCTTTTTTGTTGTGATACTTCTTTCAAGGAATATTTGGTAGGATTGGAGTGAAAAAAGATTAACTAGGAAAGAAGGAAGTATATGGAAGCCATTTATCAACGTGATTCGGATCAAGATGGACTAACTGATGCTCAAGAATTGGCGCTAGGAACCAATCCTCTTAGCGCAGATTCTGATGGTGATGGACGTTCAGATTTAGTGGAAGTAGAAGAAGGAACAAATCCCTTAGAAAAGGATTTACAAAACATAAACCAAACAAGTTTAACTGAACCATCCTCAGTATTTATGGAAATGAAACAAAAGATTTCAGATATGATGGAGAGTCACTACAAGGAATTTATACAGGCTCTGATTAGTATTGAAACAGGGATTGAAAATCAACAAGACCTAGAAGACTTATATACTTACTACATGAGAACAGATACCGTTTCTCTTTTGTCTAGTGATTTAGAAACCAGTCCTCAAGAGGTTGAAATGGAGATAGAGTTGTAGGGGAATCATGTGATTCTCCTATTTTCGTATAGATGAAAGGAGCGAGTATGGAAGTAATGCAATTATTGGCTATGTTTCGTGGAACAATTCCAAAAGATAGGGAGAAAATGGACCTATTTCTTCGATATCAAGCGCAACATTTTGATGAGAAATGGCAGGACTTGGTAGAGAGTTTTTTGGCTGAAGAGGGTAAGATAGAAGAGATACCTCATGTCTATTCGTTTCATCAAGATATTGTTTCTTTCCTAGAGGCCAGTTCTGAAAATAATGACCAAGATTTAGAAAGTTACACAAGAAATTTTGGGCAAGCGGGTCTAGGTAAATTATCTCAATTAAGTAATTTTGAGAAAAACTTAGTTCTGGAAGTCGCAACCTATAACCTTTCCACTCGATTTTACATCCAATCTGAAAAAGAAAAGCTAACACCATTAAGTGAGCTTGTATGTCATCAGAATCAGGAGGTCAATTTAGTCAATGTTTATCGGGTTGCGAATAATCTATCTGACCGCATTAGTAGAGATATAGAGGAATTTCTTCTAATGGTTGATTCCAAAGAACTAGAAAAAGAGGTTCTTGAGATTCATTTTGAAGAAAAAGAGGGAGATGTTCTAGCCTATTTGGGTTCAGAATTGATGGCTACTTTAGATACCGTTACGGATCTTGTCCATCATGAAGGAAACTACCAACAACTACCACTGACACAAAAGCTGAAGATTATTACTCATTTTGATGATGTAAAGGCTAGAAGCGAAAAATCTAAGCAAGTAGAGGAAGCGGTCTTACCTTTAGATAATATTGACCAGGTAGAAGAAAATGTGGAAGTTCATTCCCTATCTAAAGTAGATAAAATTGTAGAAGAAGCTTTGAGGGAATATCCAATCGGTTCACAAGTAAGTTATAAAGGTCAAGTATTTCAGTTGGTTTCGATTGAAAATGCCCAGTTAAATGACTTAGTTCGCCTAGAGCTATTCAATGATTCCAACCAGTTATTTGAAGAAAATCCTATCTTATACTTGAACAGTTTGGAAGAGATTGAACAAGTATTGTCTCTTGTAGAACTTGAAAAAGAAGATTCAGAGATTGAGATTGATTCATCAAGTGAAAGTCAGGAAATAGATTTGTTTTCCTATCTGGAAGAAGAAAATGAAAAGGATAAGGAAACAGAAACTCTTATTTCAAGTATAGAAGAGTTGGATATCCCTGTTCAAGATTTCGTTTTTCCAGATGATTTAGAGGACTTTTACCCTAAGACAAATCGAGAAAAAATTGAAACGAATATCGCTGCAATTGACCTTGTTAAAAGATTAGAAAAAGAGGGACGACAAGCGAATCCAGAAGAACAAGAACTACTAGCTAAGTATGTTGGATGGGGTGGTCTTGCCAATGAATTTTTCGATGAACTCAATCCAAAGTATGAAGCAGAACGTTTAACTCTTAAGAGTTTAGTAAGTAAATCAGAATACTCGACCATGAAACAAAGTTCTCTCACAGCCTATTATACAGACCCAATGATTATTCGCCAGATTTGGCAAAAATTACTGGATGATGGTTTTGAGGGAGGAAGGATATTAGATCCTTCTATGGGGACTGGGAACTTCTTTGCGGCTATGCCTAGAAGTATACGAGATAAATCAGAACTCTATGGGGTTGAATTAGACAGTGTGACAGGCGAAATCGCAAAACAACTCCATCCAAATGTCCACATTGAAGTGCGAGGATTTGAAGAAGTTCCCTATCAAAATAATAGTTTTGATTTAGTCTTAACGAATGTTCCATTTGGAAATTTTCGCATTGCCGATAAAAACTATGATAAACCTTATATGATTCATGATTACTTTGTCAAACACTCACTTGATTTAGTAAGAGACGGAGGACAAGTGTCGATTATCTCATCTATCGGGACAATGGATAAGCGGACAGATAATGTCTTACAAGAGATTAAAACCAACACTCATTTTTTAGGGGGAGTTCGTTTGCCGGATACGGCTTTTAAAAAGATTGCAGGTACTCGAGTGACCACAGATCTCCTCTTCTTTCAAAAGAATCAAGCAAAGAATCTTAATGAAGAGGAACTTGTTTTTAGTGGTTCTATTCCCTTTGAGGAGGATAAGCGTGTCTGGATCAATCCTTATTTTGATGGGAAATACAATACACAAGTTTTGGGTGAATATGAAGTACGTAATTTTAATGGAGGAACCCTCAATGTTAAGGGGGAATCAGAAACATTAGCTACTGAAATAATGAAAGCATTCGAGAATGTGGAAGCACCTAAACAAATTGACAATTCTTTGAAAGCACCTGTTTTTATCCAAGAAGAAGTGGATAATTCTATCCCAAGTCGTATACGTGAGGACTTAGCGCTCTATTCTTTTGGATATGAGGGAAATCAAATTTATTACCGAGATACGCATGGCATTCGGAAAAGTTCAAAAGTAGACGAAATTAGTTATTATGTAGATGAGAAGGGAGATTTTAAAGCTTGGGACAGTTCTTTGTCTGAACATAAAATAGACCGATTCGTGCAACTTCATTTGACAGATGAGGAAGCACTAGATGTTTACAAGTCAGAAGAAGCGAGTAAAAGAGGGAAATATAAGGGACTGTTCAAAAAAACTGTCTTTTATGAAAGTCCCTTATCGGATAAGGACATTAGTCGCATTAAGGGCATGGTTGATTTGAGAGAGACCTATCAATCCTTAATTGAAATTCAACGTCATCCAGATTATAGTCGGGCTGATTTTCAGGTGTTACTTAGTAAACTCAATCATGACTATGATCGCTTTGTAAGTCAATTTGGATACTTGAATGCCTCAGTCAATCGGAACTTATTTGATAGTGACGATAAGTATTCTTTACTAGCAAGTTTAGAAGATGAATACATTGATTCTAAAAGTCAGAAAGTAAAATATAAAAAATCTTTAGCCTTTGAGAAAGCATTGGTTAGGCCAGAGAGAGTGATTGCAAGAGTTTCAACGGCTCTAGATGCCTTAAACTCTAGTTTATCGGATGGTAGAGGGGTTGATTTAGACTATATGGTATCAATTTATCCTGAACATAGCCAAGCTGCTATTTTAGATGAGTTGGGTGACCAGATTTTAATAGATCCAGAAAGCTATTTAAGAGGGGAAAGAAAATATCTTTCTAAGAACCAGTTTTTATCAGGAGACATTCTCAATAAGATAGAAGTAGTTCAACTATTAGTGGAGGAAAACAACCAAGAATATGATTGGAGCCATGCTTTAGATTTATTAGAATCTGTTCGCCCTCCAAGGATTCATCTTGCAGATATTGAGTTTAAAATAGGGTCACGTTGGATTCCTCAATCCGTTTATGGTAAATTTGCCTTTGAATGTTTTACCAATCGTGAATTTGAATTGTCTTCGCCAGATGTTGAACAAGTCATTGAAGTGAATCATGTTGATGGGCAGGTTCATTTAAGGACATCATTTGCTTATCGCTATCCAAGTGCCAAAGATAGTAGTCTTGGAGTTAGTGGGTCACGTTATGATACAGGAAGAAAGATTTTTGAGAATTTACTTAATTCGAACCAACCGACGATTACTATGACTATTACGGAAGGAGAAAAGAAAAAGACCATCACAGATTTGGAAAAAACCTCTGTTCTAAGAGCAAAAGAGCAGCATTTACAAGAGCTCTTTCAAGAATTTGTCTTACGGTATCCAGAAGTCCAACAAGTCATTGAGGAAAGCTATAATCGTCTTTATAATCGGACGGTTAGTCGAGTGTATGACGGTAGCCATCTAGTCATTGATGGCTTGGCACAAAACATCAGCCTTCGCCCTCACCAAGAGAATGCCATTCAAAGAATCGTAGAAGAAAAAAGAGCCTTGTTAGCTCATGAGGTAGGTTCAGGAAAGACCTTGACCATGCTTGGTGCTGGGTTTAAATTAAAGGAGTTGGGGATGGTTCATAAGCCCTTGTATGTAGTACCTTCTAGTTTGTCTGCTCAATTTGGTCAAGAAATCATGAAATTTTTCCCTACTAAAAAGGTCTTTGTGACCACTAAGAAAGATTTTGTGAAGGCGAGAAGAAAACAATTTGTATCACGTATTATTACAGGAGATTACGATGCTATTGTCATTGGGGATTCTCAATTTGAAAAAATCCCTGTCAGTAAGGAAAGACAGATGAACTATATCGAGGATAAACTTAATGAACTACGAGAGATTAAAACACATTCTGAAAATAAGTATACTGTTAAAGAAGCAGAGCAATCAATAAGTGGTCTAGAGAAACAATTGGAAGAACTGCAACGCTTTAATCGTGATAGTTTTATTGATTTTGAGAACTTAGGAATTGATTTTCTCTTTGTGGATGAAGCACATCACTTTAAAAATATTCGTCCAATTACTGGACTTGGGAATGTAGCAGGGATTACTAATACAACTTCTAAGAAGAATGTGGATATGGAAATGAAGGTTCGACAGATTCAGGAAGAACATGATTTTAAAAATATTGTCTTTGCGACAGGAACACCTGTTTCCAATTCTATTAGTGAGTTATATACTATGATGAACTATATTCAACCCGATATCTTAAAACGCTATCAAGTTGATTATTTTGACTCTTGGGTAGGTGCTTTTGGAGAAATTCAAAACTCTATGGAATTAGCTCCTACAGGGGATAAGTATCAGCCTAAGAAACGATTTAAAAAGTTTGTCAATCTACCTGAGTTGATGAAAATCTATAAAGAAACAGCTGACATTCAAACACAAGATATGTTGGATTTACCTGTTCCAGAAGCCCATATTATCCCTATTGAGAGTGAGTTAACTGAAAACCAGAAACTCTATTTAGAAGAATTAGTTATGAGGTCAGATATGGTCAAATGTGGAACAGTTGATCCGAGTCAGGATAACATGTTAAAGATAACAGGTGAGGCACGGAAACTAGCTATTGATATGCGTTTATTGGACTCTAGTTATAGTCTAGCAGACAATCATAAACTGCTTCAGGTAGTGGATAATGTTGAAAGAATTTATCGTGAGGGAATGGAAAATAAGGCTACTCAGATGATTTTTTCAGATATTGGCACACCTAAGAAAAAGGATAATGGCTTTGATGTTTATTCTGAAATAAAGGCTTTATTAGTTGATAGAGGAATCCCTAGTAAGGAAATTGCCTTTGTACATGATGCCAATAGTGATGAAAAGAAGAATAGCTTGTCTCGAAAGGTCAATGCAGGAGAGGTGCGGATTCTTCTTGCCTCAACTGAAAAAGGAGGAACAGGTTTAAATGTTCAGAGCAAGATGAAAGCAGTTCATCACCTGGATGTACCGTGGAGACCAAGTGACATTCAGCAACGCAATGGACGTATTATCCGACAGGGAAATGAAAACAAGGAAGTGGATATTTACCACTACATTACCAAAGGTTCATTTGATAATTATCTATGGGCAACTCAGGAGAACAAACTCCGTTATATTAAGCAGATTATGACTTCTAAGGAGCCGATTCGTGCTGCAGAAGACATTGATGAGCAGACCATGACAGCTTCTGATTTTAAGGCACTAGCAACAGGTAATCCTTATCTCAAATATAAGATGGAACTAGAGAATGATCTAACTCTATTAGAAAATCAAAGACGCGCCTTTCAACGTAGCAAGGATCACTATCGTCATACAATCTCTTACTGTGAAGAAAATATGCCTATTCTTGAGAAACGATTAAGCAAATATGAAGGAGACATTCAACAGTCTGAAATGTCGAAAGACCAGGCATTTTCTATGACGGTAGGTAAGCAAGCTTTTGATCAACGATCTGAAGCAGGGGAATCCCTACACCGTCTTATCCGTCATAATCAAGCTGACAGCAAAGAATTCCGTACCCTAGCAAGCTATAGAGGATTTGACATTAAAATGCTTAGTCTTCCAATAAATCAACCTCTTCCTGAAACCTTCTCTGTTAAGATTGTAGGAGAAAATCAGTATTCTGTCAGTTTAGATTTGTATTCTCCTTTGGGGACAATTCAAAGGCTTCAGCATACGATTGATCACATCAAGGAGGACCAAGTGAAAACTCAGAACTTATTGGATGAATTAAAGGATAAATGGACTACTGCTAAGGTAGAAATTGAGAAAAATTTTCCAAAGGAAGAAGATTATCAAACTAAAAAGTCCGAATACGATGTACTCGCGCCATTGATTGAAACAGAAACGGATTTAGATATTATTGATCAAGCCTTAAGACAATTCCACGAAAAAGGAAACGAAAAGCAGGAACAACTTTCTTTTGAATTAGATTAAAAAAAATATATAAATAGCGGACAAGAAAAGAAAAGCGCGGTAGAATAAAGATAGAAAGAAAGAAACGAGGTAACAATTATGATGGAAGATACCTATTATCAATTAGAAGAGGCTTTGGTACAGGGATTTCAAACACCTGAAGAATACCAAGCCTACAAGGAACTAAAGGAACATTATGAGGAAGTGACGGGGGATTACAGTTTTTCTAAACGAGAACTCACTAGTCAATTGGAAATCTCTCTTCAGAATCATCGAGGTGTGGACTTTGAAGAACATGAAAAAGAAGAGTATTTGGACTTAGTTCAAAAATTAGAAGAGTTTGATTCCTCTCTTGCCACCCATTATCGTCAACTGATTGACTAGAAAGGAGAAAGTCATGAAAGATTTACTCCTTATCCCAGTAATTTTTTTAGCAGTAGGAGGAATTCTCATTCTTTTATGGAGACTCTTTCTTATTGCCAGTGGACTTTTCCTTATTGGTTTTGTCAGTTTTCTTATTTTCGTGGAGGCCTATGGAATTTATTTGTTCTTTACTGAACCGACTTTATACTTTGATGATATCAGACAACATGGTTTAACTAGTTTTACGACTGTGTACCTTTTCATCAATCTAATGTTGGTTCTAGGATTCAGTTGGCGTTTCATAAACTCCAAAAATAAGGAAAGTATGTAAACTTGTTAGATAGTTAAAAAACTTTATCTGAATCTAAATTCGGATAAGGTTTTTTATTAGCCTTGATTCTTTCATACACTTCATAGCTAAATTGGAGCAGTAATTTATGAAAATCATTATCCTCACTGTTATTACTTGTATTTATGGCTTGTTTATGTCGTTCAATATGAAAAAGAGCTCTTCTCAAATTTTCTTCTTTTAAATTTTTCATAGTTACATTATAAGCTGAAGACAGATAGTTTTGATATTTTTCTCTGAACTGTACGATTTTGCGCCTGAAATGTAGGAATTACCTTTCGTTGTGATGTGATAAAACTTACAAGTTCTTTTTGTTATTCTTGACCTAGTTTTTATAGAAAGAAGGTCTAAGATGTTAAATAAAGTCAAAACTAAAGCCTTAATTAGTGTTGGAGCAGTAGCCGCAACTAGCTTTATTCTCATGATGGGATATACTGCTGGTCAACACTCGACTGCTAAACAAAGTCGTAAAGAGATTGAATTGGCTGCAGCTAAACTTGTAGAGGACAAACAAGCAGAAGATAAAGCAAGTATTTTGTCATCGGATACTGTAAAAGAATTTTTGACTCAGTACTATACGAAAGAAAAGCTCGGAGAAAATAATACACGTATTCAACCTTATATGACTGAATCGGCTTATTCTCAAGAATTGTCAAGTCAAAATGATGCCATGAACCAAGTGTATAAGGATTATATTTTAGATTATCATTTTGAAAAAGCAGATATCTTTGTCAATCAGACTACGAATCAAGCCATTGCCATGGTCTCTTATAATGTAACCTATGTATCCGATTTAAAGAATGCCAACCAATCAAAGACCAATCAGACAGAAACAAGAACAGTTAAGTTATCCTATTCTAAACTACCTGGTAAGTTATTGGTCAACCAAGTACAGGTTTGGAAATCTGGGTTAGATGATTTAGATAAGGCAACTCCTAAAACTTTAGAAGAATCATCATCTATTCCATCACTGCCAAATACTACGACAAAATGATGATGTTGCATGGAAATAGAAGAATGTAAGCGAATTTCAATTCTTGATGTAGCCAATCGTTTAGGTATCTCCTTTAAACAAATTTCTAGCAGTGTCTATGAACATCCTGAACACGATTCATTTCGGATTTTTTCAACTACTAATACTTTTAAATGGTTTTCAAGAGATATTCAAGGTGATGTCATTGATTTTGTTCGACTTGTTAAGGGAATTTCCTTTAAAGAAGCTCTAGCCTTTCTTTCTGAAGAACCTTTTCAAAAAGAAGCTGTTCAAGAAAAAAGAGAGAGACCATTTTATTATCCTTTAAAAAGAACAGAAGATTCTAACTGTAGTCTGGCCAGATATTATTTAACAGAATGTAGAGGAATCTCAGAAGAAATCGTACAAAAGATGATTCAACAAGGTTTGATAGCACAAGCCAGTTGGAAAACAAATGAAACTGTTGAACCTGTTATTGTTTTTAAAAGCTTTGATCATCGTCATAAGCTGCAGGCAGCAAGCCTACAAGGGATTTATAAGAATCCCGCTCTTTCTAGAGAGAGGTTAAAAACGATTCTAAAAGGAAGCCATGGACATATTGGAATATCTTTTGATATTGGTAAACCCAATAGACTAGTCTTTTGTGAATCGTTTATCGACTTGATGAGCTATTACGAACTTCATCAACAAAGTCTAACTGATGTTCGTTTGGTATCTATGGAGGGATTAAAAAGGTCTGTTGTGGCTTATCAAATTTTACGACTGATAACTGAAGAAAATCAGAAGTTGGAATTTTTAGATACAGTAACACCTTCAAAGTTATTGCCTTTGATCAATACAATTCGTAATACCACCAGCTATTTTGATAATCATCCTGATTTATTGACACTCGCGGTAGATTGTGATGATGCAGGAAAAGATTTTTCCGATAAGTTATCTCAATCAGGATTGCCTGTTTTACTGGATTTACCTGATAATGAATCAGGGAAAGAAAAAGTAGACTGGAATGATGTCCTTAGAGAAAAGAAGTCAGATTTACAATTGATGATCGAGACTGCAAAAGAGACATTGAGGAATCAACCAGTAAGACAAACCTCTCAATGTTTAGAATTGTGATAACAAAATCAAGATGTTTTAGCTAATATTAGAATGAAGGAGGATCGTATATGACCATTATTGAACGCTTAGAAGAAAAGGTCACTAGGCAAGAAAGCAAGGTAGCAAGAGAGACAGAAAAACTCGCTGCTTACAAAGAGCAACTGGAGACAGCGATGTTTGCGACGTTCAAAAGGCGTCAAAGCATTAGTCACATGAGTTTTGAAGAAGCTCTTGACCATGCCTTTGGTAAAGAAAGACAATTCGATGATTCTGAATTTAGAAAGGATGAAATGAGTGAATGACAAAAGATTGGAATTTTAATCAACCATTAGAAAGTAAATCAGAAAATCAAGAAGATCCAGATAAAATTGCGGCCTTATTTGGAAATCATCAAGGAGGTAATGATGTAAATTATGAAGCAGCTTTTCAAAAGCGCAAACAAGCACCTGTGACGGAATCAAATTCTAGTTCTAAACCCAAAGTTACAGAGGTTAGAACAGGAAAAGAGACAGATATCACTACAAGTTATCAGCAACATCTTAAAAGACTTATTGCGGATAACAATAGCGATATTGAAAGCAGTCAAAAGAAAATTGAAGAGCTACATACGTTGATTGACACAAAGAATAAAGACAATAAGAAATTGCAGTCCATTTATGATGCGATTTCGGAATTACACTAAGCAGTCCTGATAGGCTGCTTTTTTTGAGAGGTTATAGATGTTTACAACATTTTTTAAGAAAAACCAAGACAATAGTGATGTATTTAAGAAGCTAATTCATAGACTATCTGATATGTCTGTCCAAGATCTTGAAAAAATAGACCGACTGTTAGATATCATTTTCACTCCAGATCAAGGATCAGAACAACTAAAAACAGAAGCCACTTACAGAGAAGAAACTTTGGACGACACATTAAAGGAAGCTAAGAACCAACTTCATAAAGAACAATTGGAGAAGAATTTAGAGAGATTTAGGAAAAACAGTCAATAATGCACCAAAAATGGTGCATTTACTTTTTCTAAATGTTATAATGGTGGTATAAAAATAAAAGGAGTTTGCCATGATTGGAAAGAACATAAAATCCTTACGTAAAACACATGACTTAACACAAGACGACTTTGCCCGAATTGTAGGAATTTCTCGAAATAGCTTGAGCCGGTATGAAAATGGAACGAGTTCAGTCTCTACGGAACTAATAGATATCATTTGTCAGAAGTTTAATGTATCTTATGTCGATATTGTAGGAGAAGATAAAATGCTGAATCCTGTTGAAGATTATGAATTGACTTTAAAAATTGAAATTGTGAAAGAAAGAGGAGCTAATCTATTATCACGACTCTATCGTTATCAAGATAGTCAGGGAATTAGCATTGATGATGAATCTAATCCTTGGATTTTAATGAGTGATGATCTTTCTGATTTGATTCATACGAATATCTATCTAGTTGAAACTTTTGATGAAATAGAGAGATATAGCGGCTATTTGGATGGAATTGAACGTATGTTAGAGATATCTGAAAAACGGATGGTAGCCTAATGGATATCCAAGATTATACTGATAGTGAATTCAAACATGCTTTAGCGCGGAATCTTCGTTCACTGACAAGAGGAAAAAAGTCCAGTAAGCAACCTATAGCGATTTTGCTTGGAGGGCAAAGTGGTGCCGGTAAGACTACAATTCATCGTATTAAACAGAAAGAGTTTCAAGGAAATATTGTTATCATAGATGGTGATAGTTTTCGTTCTCAGCATCCACACTATTTAGAACTGCAGCAAGAATATGGCAAAGATAGTGTGGAGTATACCAAAGAGTTTGCGGGGAAAATGGTAGAGTCTTTAGTAAGAGAATTGAGTCATTTGGGATACAATCTTTTGATAGAGGGAACTTTACGAACAGTTGATGTTCCAAAGAAAACAGCACAACTCTTGAAAAATAAGGGATACGAAGTACAATTAGCCTTGATTGCGACAAAGCCTAAGCTGTCCTATCTGAGCACTCTTATCCGATTCGAAGAACTGTACGCTATCAATCCAAATCAAGCACGCGCAACTACAAAAGAACATCATGATTTCATTGTAAATCATCTAGTTAATAATACACGACAATTGGAAGAACTAGCTATCTTTGAAAGAATTCAAATTTACCAACGAGATAGAAGTTGTGTATATGATTCAAAAGAAAATACAACTTCAGCAGCAACCGTTCTTCATGACTTACTATTTGGAGAATGGAATCAAGTAGAGAAGGATATGCTTAAATCAGGAGAAGAAAGATTGAAAGATTTAACTAATCGAAATGGTTTGTAGAGTTAGATTTTTAAAATAAAGTCTATTGGATCGTCAATAAAAAAATAACGATCCTTTTTTATATTCTCAATCTCCTGTTCTTCATATTTTTTCAAAAGTTTTAGCATTCTTCAGTGATGATTTCCTAACAATATAAGTACTAATTTAGAGTAGTTTATGATTATTTTAAATCTTGGGGATTATTAAACTCTTGATTTTTTCCAGCAGCTATGGTATCCTTTTGTTAGTTAATAAACTTACAAAAGGAGAACAAATGTTTTCACCTATTAAATTAAAAGAAAAAAGAGAGAGTCAGGGCTTATCTCAATCTCAACTTGCTTCTAGTTTAGGAATTAGTAGAGCTTCGTACTTTAATTGGGAATCAGGTAAAACAAAACCGAATCAAAATAATCTAAGCAATTTGAGTGAGATTTTGAATGTAGATCCTCGATATTTTGAATCAGAGTATGAAATAGTAGAAACCTATCTCAAGCTAACTAAAAAGAATCAAAAAGCAACTCTTCATTATGCTACAGAACTGCTGAACAATCAAAACTCCAAAGTTTTAGAAGTTTCTGAACGATTTGCTTATAAGGTCTATGAAAAATTATCAGCTGGTACAGGAACAGCTTATTTTGATGATGGTAATTACGATACAGTTTACTTCAATCATCAATTTGATTATGACTTTGCATCATGGGTGTTTGGTAATTCAATGGAACCGACATATGAAAATGGTTCGGTAGCTCTTATTAAGCAAACAGGATTTGATTATGACGGAGCTATTTATGCAATAGATTGGGATGGTCAAACTTATATAAAGAAAGTTTATCGTGAAGAAAATGGGCTTCGTTTAGTTTCACTCAATCGTAACTATTCAGATAAGTTTGCGCCTTATGATGAGAATCCTCGCATTATAGGGAAAATAGTTGGGAACTTTATGCCTTTAGAGGACTAAGTATGAGTTGGTTTGATTATAGTCTCGAACCAAAGAGTGACATTGCATTTATTGATATGAAATCTTTTTATGCAAGTGTAGAGTGTGTCGATAGAGGCTTACATCCACTTAAGACTTCGCTTTGTGTTATGAGTCGTGCAGATAATTCTGCCGGGTTAATCCTTGCTTCCTCTCCTATGTTTAAAAAGGTCTTTGGAAAATCAAACGTTGGACGTTCCTATGATTTACCATTTGATGTAAAAACTAGGAAGTTCTCTTACTATAACGCTAAGAAGCAAGGTTTACCGACAACGATAGATTATGTACGTTTTATTGAGGAATGGGCAAAATCAACTGTGATTGTTCCTCCGAGAATGGATACTTATATAGCAGTCAATATGGAAATTCAAAAAATCTTTCAAGATTTTGCGGCACCAGACGATATTTATCCTTATTCAATTGATGAAGGATTTATTGATTTAACAAGTTCATTAAATTATTTTGTACCTGATAAAAGTATTAGTAAGAAAGATAAATTAGATATTATTTCGGCTGCTATTCAAAAAAAGATTTGGAGAAAAACAGGAATCTATTCAACGGTAGGCATGTCTAACGCTAATCCCTTATTAGCTAAGTTAGCACTAGATAATGAAGCTAAAAAAACTCCGACAATGAGAGCCAATTGGTCCTATGAGGATATCGAAAAGAAAGTATGGACTATTCCTAAAATGACAGATTTCTGGGGAATTGGAAATCGCATGGAGAAGAGATTACACAATTTAGGTATCTTTTCGATTAAAGAATTGGCAAAGGCTAATCCTGACTTGATTAAAAAAGAGCTTGGTATCATGGGTCTAGAGTTATGGTTCCATGCAAATGGGATTGATGAAAGTAACGTTCATAAACCTTATAAGCCAAAGTCAAAAGGGATAGGGAACTCTCAAGTTTTACCAAGAGATTATATTAAACAAAGAGATATTGAGATCATACTTCGTGAGATGGCAGAACAAGTTGCAGTTAGATTGAGAAGAGCTGGTAAAAAAGCAACAGTAGTTTCTATACACTTGGGGTATTCTAAGGCGGAACAGAAACGATCTATTCATACTCAAATGAAGATTGAACCGACCAATCAAACAGCACTACTGACAAACTACGTTTTAAAGTTATTTCACACTAAATATACTTCAGGAGCTATCAGGAATGTGGCAGTGAATTATTCCGGTTTAGTGGATGAATCCTTTGGATTGATTTCATTATTTGATGATATTGAAAAAATAGAAAAGGAAGAAAGGCTCCAGTCCGCAATCGATGCTATTCGAACAGAATTTGGGTTCACTTCACTATTGAAAGGTAATGCCCTAGATCAAGCTTCTAGAACAATTGCTAGAAGCAAACTCATTGGTGGTCATTCAGCTGGAGGATTAGATGGACTAAAATGATGAATCGTTCTTATTTACCTTTTGAGTCTGCCCGAGTATATCAGGATCGTGGCATGGCTAAGTGGATGGGGTTCTTTTTATCAGAACATTCCAGTTCTCTTTGGGCAGAAAAAAATAGAGAAGATATCTCCATTTCTCTATCAATGGAAGAGAAAGTTTTATTTGTTCGTCAACTTTATACGAATGTATTCCCTGCAACTTTTGTTTTTAAGTTTTCTAATCAAAGAAAAGTAGTATCAGGTATTGTTAAAGAGATTGGAAAAGAGTTTATATCTATAAAATCAGACACTGGTTTTCTTCGATTAAGATGGGAAGATATACTCGATATCCAGATAGAAGGGGTGGATTTATATGAATCGTAAAGAATTATATGATGATAAATTACAGCTGGATTATTTTTCTGATTCTTATTTACGGTTTGAGTCAGATTTTTACAAATATTCCGCTCTAGATATACCATTAACATTTATCACTGATGATATTTTACGCACAATGGCTATGTCTCAAAAACATTATTTTAAACTTAACAAAAGTAAATCTTTAGACGGTCGTGATCATTACTTTGTTTTTTCTATCAAGATGAACAAAGACAGTAGTGGTATTAGACAGTATGAATATCAGAGACATTGTTTTAATTTGTAAGAGTCCGACAGGGCTCTTTTTTCTGTGATAATTTTATCAAAAAGTATTTGTTATACTTTTTTTAATTTAGATTTATCTTGGGGGTTTGGGGGCGGAGCCACCACATTGTCATATCGTTTGTTTTTTGAACCGTGAGGTTTGAAATGGCAGGCGATATGATTGTTGGGAAATTGTGGACACAATATCTGAGCTCGCAAAGCCTTACAAGATGATAGATTTTGTCTTTGCAAGTTTCCCGTGGTTAATACGGGGTCGGTGATTGTCCAACCATTGATGAAAGTGAGGAAATAGTATGTCAGAACAATACAGAGACATTCGCAAAGAGGTTAATTTAACCGCAAATGAATTGGAAATGATTGAAGTGATAATGAAAAATAAGGGATTTGAACATTTTTCGCCCTTTGCTCGAAATAAATTGCTGGAGGAAGAGTTTGAAATGGCTGCTGAAAAGTGGTTTGCCCTCTGGCAATCCCAAAAACTAGAACAAATCAGTCGTGACGTTCATGATGTTTTAATATTGGCGCAGTCCGAACATCAAGTTACCCAAGATCATGTATCTATTCTCTTAACCTGCGTACAGGAGTTGATTAAAGAAGTTGGAAACTCCATTCCCCTCAGCCAAGACTTCCGTGATAAATACATGAGGTGAGTACATGGAACATCGTTACCGAACCAATCTCAAGAAAGTGTTTCTGTCTGATAGCGAATTGAGTCAGTTGAAACATTGTATCGACCAAAGCGGTTGTCAATCTTTTTCAGAATATGCTCGACGAACCCTACTTGACCCTGGCATGAATTTCATCACCATTGATACAACTGGTTATCAAGATTTGATTTTTGAATTAAAACGAATCGGAAATAATATTAATCAAATAGCCAGAAGCATAAATTATTCGAATTTAATAACGGAAGTTGAGTTAAATGAATTGAGAAAAGGTATAGAAGAGTTAATAGTAGAAGTGGAGAAAGATTTTCTTATTCAATCTGAAAAATTGAGGAAATTTTATGGTCATCACTAAACACTTTGCGATTCATGGAAAAAATTATCGTAGTAAACTAATCAAATATATTTTGAATCCAAGTAAAACAAAAAATCTAGCACTAGTTTCAGATTTTGGTATGAGAAATTATTTAGATTTTCCTAGTTATAAAGAACTAGTGAAGATGTACAATGATAATTTTTTAAGTAATGATGGTCTTTATGAATTTCGTCATGATAGGCAAGAAGTAAATCAACGAAAAATTCATTCTCATCATATCATTCAGTCTTTTTCTCCAGATGACCATCTTACTCCCGAACAAATCAATCGGATTGGTTATGAGACAGTTAAAGAGTTGACAGGAGGTAGATTTCGTTTTATCGTAGCAACACATGTCGATAAAGGTCATATCCACAATCACATCATTCTAAATTCAATTGATCAGAATTCTGATAAAAAGTTTCTATGGAATTATAAGTCAGAACGTAATCTACGAATGGTTTCAGATCGTCTCTCAAAAATTGCAGGTGCAAAGATTATAGAAAATCGTTATTCGCATCGTCAGTATGAAGTTTATCGAAAAACCAATTACAAATATGAAATAAAACAACGGGTATATTTTCTAATAGAGAACTCGAAAAATTTTGAAGATTTCAGGAAAAAAGCAAAAGCTTTACATTTAAAAATTGATTTTAGACACAAGCATGTCACTTTTTTTATGACTGATTCAAATATGAAACAAGTCGTACGTGATAGTAAATTGAATAGAAAACAACCTTATAATGAAACTTATTTTAAGAAAAAGTTTGTTCAAAGGGAAATTATAAACATCTTAGAATTTCTACTTCCGAAAATGAAGAATATGAATGAATTGATTCAACAAGCAGAATTTTTTGACTTAAAAATAATTCCGAAAGAAAAACATGTTCTATTTGAATTTAATGGGATTAAGCTTTCAGAACAGGAATTGGGAAAAACGAATCAGTACAGTGTTAGTTATTTTCAAGACTATTTTAATAACAAAAATGAAACTTTTGTCTTAGATAATAAAAATTTAGTTGAACTTTACAATAAAGAAAAGCTAATTAAAGAAAAAGAGTTGCCGACAGAAGAGGTGTTATGGAAATCCTATCAAGATTTCAAGAGAAATAGGGATACTGTTCATGAGTTTGAAGTAGAGTTGAATCTTAATCAAATAGAAGAAGTAGTAGACGATGGAATTTACATTAAGGTACAGTTTGGTATCCGACAAGAAGGACTTATTTTTGTACCAAATATTCAAATCAATATGGAAGAAGAAAAAGTTAAAGTATTTCTCAGAGAAACTAGTTCTTACTATGTATATCATAAAGATTCAGCAGAAAAAAATCGCTTTATGAAAGGTAAAACTTTGATTAGGCAATTTAATCTTCAGTATGAACCGCAGTATATGTATAGAAGAATTCCTCTTAGCAAAATTAAAGAAAAAATAGAACAATTAGATTTTCTTATATCTGCGGAAAATAGTCCGAATGATTTTGAAGATATATCAAAGGATTTCATTGCCCAAATATCATATCTAGAGAATATGATTGAACAAGTTCAAAATAAAATTAATGATTTAACTAGTTTAGAAGAAGTATTGTTGAATAATACGACAAATAGTTCTAGCAATTTAGAAAATAGTATTCAAGGTAAAAGTTCAGTAGATATAATAGAGAAGGATTTATACTTCTATAAAGGAAGAATTGAAAAACTGAAGGAACAACATAGAGAAGCAATAAATTTATTTGAAATGTTTAATAAAACAATAAAGAAATATAAGAAAAAACAAAATATGAAATCTATTGAGGAAAATGAGATACATTTAGAGTAAACAGTTTCCTAAAAAGTATATATAGAATAGTTTCATGTGCCAATTTGTCACATATTTAAAAATAAGAAAATAACTATATTATACTTGTTTTAGGAGACAACAAATGTTGAAAAGGATTAGAGATTTACGTGAAGATGATGATTTGACACAAGAATTTATTGCGAAAATCGTTTTGAATTGTACAAGATCATCTTATTCTAAAATGGAAGCTGGTAGCAGGCTAATCTCTATAAATGACCTTATCAAACTTGCAGATTTTTATAAGGTGAGTCTAGACTACCTTGTAGGTCGAGTGGATAATAAAGAAGACCATTACTCCAAAAAGTAGTAGGTTAAGAAAGCACATTGACAATTGAATAGTCCAAAATGGTACTTTCCTCATTTGTGGAGCAGATTTGAATGGCTCGCCATGATAAGAGCGATTTTAAAACCATCAATAAAATAGAGCGATACTTTATATGCCATGATACAAATGATATACAATGATACTTCTGACCGTTCAGGCTGCCACCGTAAAAGAGCAGCAAGTGAAATTCTTATGATGACTTCATCAGTCATGCCATGGAGGAGAAAATATTTTTTAGGAAGGATGATGACATGAATATAAAATATATATCTGTCGAAAATTCCATTGCAGAATGGGCTGATAAAAAAGGAATTCTAAAAAGATGGGATGGTTTAAATCAATATACATTGAACAGATGGATTAAAGAAATGCGAGAAAACAGAACATTTTCCATGTATGTAATTAACCCAACCCATAAACTTGTTTTCATTAATCTAGAAGGATTTGAAAGTTTCTTAAGATGGAAGCAAAAGCGGACAAAATAAGGAAGTCATGGTATAATATAGGGTAGTTATTTATTCTATACAACAATGATTTATTTCTTTTTAAGAGTTAAGAGGAATTAAATTATGTATTATGTAACTAAAACAAATTCAAAAGGGCAACCCTTATATCAAGTGGTTGAAAAGTACAAAGATCCACTAACAGGAAAGTGGAAATCAGCAACTGTAAGTTATACTAAGAATACTAGTAGGGCGAGGAAACAAGCTGAAAGAGAGGTTCTTGATAAAATAGATAGACTAACTACTTCATTTGAAAGTCAATTTAGTCCTGAACTGATTACAACATTTGGAGAGTTAAAAGAAAATTGGTTTCAGACTTGGTGTGTCTCTGTTAAACCACAAACAATTCAGAGAGAACTACTGGTTATGAAGCGTCTTGGGAAAATTATAGGAGATGATTTTTTGTTAGACAGGATTACTCCACTTCTGATGAAAAATAGTCTCAATAAATATTTAGAAATGTATGATGCATCGCCTTCAACAATGACTCATATAAAAAGTACTTGTAATAAGATTTTTAATCATGGTGTGTTATATAATGTCATTAAGTTTTCTCCAATGACTGCGGTAAAACTAGATATTTCACTAGAGAAAAGGCGTAAAGCAAAAGAAAGACATGATTCTAAATTTCTAGAAATCCATGAATTACATGCATTTTTTGATGTGTTACGCCAATGCAGAAATGCAAACTATTATGATCTTGCTATAGTATTGTTGCTTACAGGTATTCGAATTAGTGAAGCAGCATTTTTACCATCAGATATTGATTTTGAAAAAGGAATCTTGCATATTGATAAGGCACTTCAATATCATTGTTTAAAAGTTGAACAATTTCATTTTGATACAACTAAAACACTCAATTCAATTAGAGAAGTAGCTTTGCCTGAAGCTGCAAGCGAAGCTATTAAAAGGACAATACAGAGAAATAAAGAATTTGATGCTTATATGAAGAAACATCCCTGTCCTGCTTTTACACATTCTGAAAGTGTATTTAGAACAGAATACGGCTCTCCAATAACATCAAGCACTTTTCGTCAAATTTTGAAACGAATAGAAGGAAAATTATTGACAAATTGTTTAAGTGACTATGGTTTTAAGTGGGTAAAACATGTTACTCCCCATTCGTTTAGGCATATGCATATTAGTTACCTTCAAAGTAATGAGATGCACATAGCAGTGAAAGATATTATGACTAGAGTAGGACATGCTAACTTTGAGACAACAATGGGCTATACACATAATATAAATCGTTCACAAGAAAATACTGTAAATGCCTTAAATCAATTTGTAGAAAATCACAATTTCCATTTTGAAGAATTGAAAAGTTATACCTGTAAATATTCCAGAATGATTGAAAAATTCATTGAAACTAGTGATAATAGCAATAAAGTAGAATTAAGTGTTGATGAGTTCAAAGACTTGTTACATCTTAGTCCACGTTACTCACCTAAAAATATTGTTTCAAATTTACTATTAAAAATCAAAAAAGATATTGTCAAATACCACCCACAGTTTGATATAAAGATTGTGAAATCAAGTGAGAATCAAATAAGAGGTTTTTCCATTGCATGGTAGTTTTGGTGTTCGCTTGGTGTTTAGACAATAGTAAAATAAAATAGGGGCTCTAAACCCTTGCTACGAAAGGAAAAAAACTCAATGGCTACTATTCAATGGTTTCCAGGGCACATGTCCAAGGCTCGGAGACAGGTTCAAGAAAGTATTAAATTTGTAGATTTTGTGACGATTTTGGTGGATGCGAGACTGCCTTTGTCTAGTCAAAATCCTATGCTGACTAAAATTGTTGGAGATAAGCCCAAGTTGTTGATTTTAAACAAGGCTGACCTGGCAGATCCGACCTTGACCAAGGAATGGCAAGCTTATTTTGAAAGTCAGGGAATCAAAACCTTGGCTATTAACTCTAAGGAGCAATCTGCAGTTAAAAAAGTGACCGAAGCAGCTAAGAAATTGATGGCCGATAAGCTAGTTCGCCAGCGGGAAAGAGGAATTCAAATCGAGACTCTGCGAACTATGATTATCGGGATTCCCAATGCTGGAAAGTCAACGCTGATGAACCGACTAGCTGGTAAGAAAATCGCGATAGTCGGCAATAAACCAGGGGTCACCAAAGGTCAGCAGTGGCTCAAGTCCAATAAGAATTTGGAAATTCTAGACACACCGGGGATTCTTTGGCCAAAATTTGAAGATGAAATGGTGGCATTAAAACTCGCTTTGACGGGAGCTATCAAGGATAATTTGCTGCCCATGGATGAGGTCACGATTTTTGGACTCAATTATTTCAAAGAGCATTATCCTAAGGTACTGCAGGAGCGCTTTAAGCAGCTGGATTTAGAGTTGGAAGCGCCAGACATGATTATGGATATGACCCAGAAATTGGGCTTCAGAGAGGACTACGATCGTTTTTATAGCCTCTTTGTCAAGGAAGTGCGTGATGGCCGCTTAGGTCGTTATACATTGGATTCTCTGGAGGAATTGGATGGCCACGATTAAGGAAATCCAAGAGCAGCTGGCTCAAGTTTCTGACTTGCAGGATCCGCTTTTTCAGAATTTGAAGCAGGATGAGCGGAGCGGTGTTCAAAAACTGCTACTCAAGCGCCACAAAGAAATCCAAGCAGAGCTAGATGAGGATCTACGTCTGGAGTTTATGCTGCGCTATGAAAAAGAACTCTACAGTCAAGGCTTCCAAGCGATTACTGGCATTGATGAAGTCGGACGAGGCCCTTTAGCTGGGCCAGTAGTCGCGGCAGCAGTCATTCTGCCTCCTGACTGTAAAATCAAAGGTCTGAATGACAGTAAAAAGATTCCCAAGAAAAAGCATGAGGAAATTTATCAAGCAGTTCTAGATCAGGCCTTAGCCATTGGTCTGGGGATTATGGACAATCAAACGATTGACCGAGTCAATATCTATGAAGCAACCAAGCTAGCCATGGCAGAAGCTGTAGCCCAGCTCAAGATAAAGCCGGATTGCCTTTTGATTGACGCGATGAAGTTAGACTTGCCCTTGCCCCAGCAGTCTATTATTAAGGGCGATGCTAATTCCCTGTCCATCGCTGCGGCTTCCATCGTAGCCAAGGTGACGAGGGACAAGATGATGGCGGAATTTGATCAGGTTTATCCAGGCTATGACTTTGCCCAGAATGCTGGTTATGGCACCAAGCTACATCTGGAAGGCTTGGAAAAATACGGTATCACACCGATTCATCGCAGAAGTTTTGAACCGGTGAAATCCATGATAAGTCCATAATAAAAAGCCCTGAGAGGTAAAAGATGATTATTACTAAAATACTGAACAACAATGTCGTCCTTTCTGAAGCTGAAGGACAGGAAGTGATTTTAATGGGGTGCGGCTTGGCTTTTGGTCGCAAGGTAGGAGATGAGATTCCAACCGACTTAATCGAAAAACGCTATGTTTCTTCTGAGCAGGAAAGAGAACTCCTCATGGATCTGCCAGCTGAAATCATGGAAATGGCCGATCAGATTATCACTTTTGCCCATAATCATCTGGAGAGTAAGCTTAAGGACAGTGCTTTTTTAGCAGTGGCGGATCATATCTATGGTGTGACCCTGCGCCTGCAGGACGATCTTTACATGAAAAATTTTCTGCTTTGGGATATTAAGCGTTTCTTTCCAAAAGAATATGAGGTCGGAAAATTTGCAAATCAGCTCTTGAGCGATTATCTGAGCAAGGACCTACCAGATGATGAGGCAGCTTTTATAGCCCTGACTCTTGTTAATGCGGAGCTAGGAACTGGCACAGCTGCTGCGAGAGAATTAACTCAGCTCATGGAGGAAATCCTGACCATTGTCAAATACAGTCTGGAGACCTCTTTAGAAGATCATGATATTTACGTCGAACGCTTCATGACCCACCTCAAATTCTTCTGCCAGAGGGTTTTGGCTAATGATGGACATCGAGATTTGCCAGATAACGATATGTTTGATATGCTGAAAATCAAGTATCCTTTAGCCTTTGAAACAACCAAAAAGATTAGTGATTATTTGCATCGAACGCGCAATTACCAAACTTCAGATGATGAGCAGCTCTATCTGACTATCCATCTATCACGCATGAAAAGGAGATAAGTATGAGCAGTGAATATGAGAAAATGATTGCCGGAGAGAGCTACAGCCCTCAGGATGATGAATTGAGAGAATTAGCCGCTAGGTCAAGAGATTTTCAGTATCACTTTAACCAAGAGCGCGATAGTGAGAAACGCAGCGCTATCATCAAGGAGTGGTTTGGTAGCACAGGGGAGAATCTAGCTATGAAGCCTGATTTAGTCTGTGATTATGGGGTGAATATCCACCTTGGAGAGAATTTTTATTCTAACTGGAACCTGACCATGCTAGATGTTTGTCCCATTACCATCGGAAAAAATGCCATGCTGGGTCCCAATTGCCAGCTGCTGACGCCATTGCATCCGCTTGATCCAGTGGAGAGAAATTCAGGTGTTGAATACGGAGCGCCCATTAAGATTGGTGACAACTTCTGGGCGGGCGGCGGAGTAACGATCTTGCCAGGAGTGACGCTGGGTGATAATGTCGTGGTCGGAGCAGGAGCTGTTGTGACCAAGTCTTTTGGTGATAATGTGGTCTTAGGTGGCAACCCAGCACGGATGATTAAGGAAATTCCTATTCATAAGGAAGAGGAGGCCTAAGAAGAGCGATTTTCTAGCTACGGACCTTGGTGGTATTTTTATCAAGTTGGTCTTGCACTCAAACAAAAGGGAAATCAACTCCGTCACCAAGACCTTTATGCCAGACAGTTGGGATCTATCAGGCATTGTTGAATCAGCTTGGGTAATCACAGACTATAATCTAAGATTTTCAAAATTGAGCTGTCTTTCAGCTCTTTTTTATTTCTTTTACGAATAATAAAGTGAGGTGAAAAAATGAATAATTTTGAAATTTATAAAATGAAAAAAGCTGGTTTGACCAATCATCAGGTCTTAAATGTTTTGAGATATGCCGAGACTAGAGAGAGTGAGCTTTCTTTGCGAGACAAGGCTGTCGTGTCTGAATGCCGCAATCCTGCTCTCTTTATGGAAAAGTACAAGCGGCTCGATCTGCAAGCTTTGAAGGAAGAGTTTGACCGATTTCCATCCTTTTCTATCTTGGACGATGTTTACCCTTGGGATTTATGCGAGATTTATGATGCTCCGACTCTTCTCTTTTATCAGGGAAATCTAGACCTGCTAGAGCTGCCTAAGGCTGCAGTCGTTGGCAGCCGAGATAGCAGTAAGCAAGGCAATGCTTCGGTTCAAAAGATTGTCAAAGAGCTTAATAACGAACTGGTCATCGTCAGCGGACTGGCTCGTGGGATTGATACCGTAGCTCACATGGCTGCCCTGCAAAACGGGGGGCAGACAATCGCTGTTATTGGGACGGGCTTGGATGTTTTTTATCCCAAGGCCAATAAAAAATTACAGGCTTATATTGGTAAGAATCATCTATTGCTGACGGAGTATGGTCCAGGTGAACAGCCTTTAAAATTTCATTTTCCAGAGCGGAATCGCATTATAGCCGGTCTCTGCCGAGGCGTCATTGTGGCGGAAGCCAAAATGCGGTCGGGCAGTCTCATTACCTGCGAGCGAGCAATGGAAGAAGGGCGGGATGTTTTTGCAATTCCGGGATCAATTTTGGATGGAAAATCTGACGGTTGCCATCATTTGATTCAAGAGGGCGCAAAGTGCATCACATCAGGCTCTGACGTCCTTTCTGAGTTTGATTTTTAAAACAAGTTTTCCTATAAGAAAAGTTAGTAGTTGACATCTATCAAAAAATAGTTTACACTCTATGAGATTTTATTTCTGATAGAAGGTGTCTAAATTGGTAACAAAAACAAAGAAAAAATCTACGACCAAGAAAAATCTTGTCATCGTAGAGTCGCCTGCCAAGGCAAAAACAATAGAAAAATATCTGGGACGAAACTATAAGGTTCTAGCCAGTGTGGGACATATTCGAGACCTGAAAAAGTCCACCATGTCCATCGATTTTGAGAATAACTATGAGCCGCAGTACATCAATATCCGTGGCAAAGGTCCTTTGATTAATGACTTGAAAAAAGAAGCAAAGAAAGCCAAGCAAGTTTTTCTGGCAAGTGACCCGGACCGCGAAGGAGAAGCTATTTCCTGGCATCTGGCTCATATTCTTAATCTAGATGAACAAGAGAAAAACCGTGTCGTCTTCAATGAAATCACCAAAGATGCTGTCAAAAATGCTTTTAAAGAGCCGCGTCAGATTGATATGAATTTAGTTGATGCGCAGCAGGCTCGTCGAGTTCTGGACCGCTTGGTTGGTTATTCCATTTCTCCTATTCTCTGGAAAAAAGTCAAAAAAGGCTTGTCGGCCGGTCGGGTGCAGTCTGTCGCTCTCAAGCTGATTATCGATCGGGAAAATGAAATCAACGCCTTCAAACCGGAAGAATACTGGACGATTGACGGAACCTTCAAGAAAGGAACTCGTCAATTTCAAGCCAGCTTTTACGGTATGAATGGTAAAAAGATGAAGCTGACTAATAACGATGAGGTCAAAGAAGTTCTGTCTCACCTCAAGGGTGATGACTTTACAGTCGACAGTGTCGAAAAGAAAGAGCGTCGACGCAATGCTCCGCTGCCCTACACGACTTCCTCTATGCAGCAGGATGCCGCTAATAAGATTAATTTCCGAACTCGTAAGACCATGATGGTGGCTCAGCAGCTCTATGAGGGGATTAATATCGGTTCTGGCGTCCAAGGTCTGATCACGTATATGCGTACCGACTCGACTCGCATCAGCCCTGTGGCGCAAAATGAAGCAGCAAGCTTTATCACGGATAAATTTGGCGCCAAATATTCCAAACATGGCAGCAAGGCTAAGAATGCTTCTGGGGCTCAAGATGCCCACGAAGCCATTCGTCCTTCCAGCGTCTTCAATACACCGGAAAGTATCGCAAAGTATCTGGATAAGGATCAACTTAAGCTCTATACGCTGATTTGGAACCGCTTTGTTGCCAGCCAAATGACTGCAGCAGTCTTTGATACTATGAATGTTAAGCTGGGGCAAAATGGTGTCCAATTTGCTGCCAACGGCAGTCAGGTCAAGTTTGATGGTTATCTGGCTATTTACAACGACTCTGACAAAAATAAAATGCTGCCAGACATGGAAGAGGGGAACACAGTCAAACGTGTCAATACCAATCCAGAACAGCATTTTACCCAGCCACCTGCTCGTTATTCTGAAGCGACTCTCATCAAGACCTTGGAAGAAAATGGTGTTGGTCGGCCATCTACCTATGCACCGACTATTGAGACCATTCAGAAACGCTACTATGTTAAGCTGGTTTCCAAGCGCTTTGAGCCGACGGAACTAGGTGAGATTGTCAATTCACTAATTGTCGAATTCTTCCCAGGCATCGTAAATGTGAAATTTACAGCCGAAATGGAAGCAAAACTGGATGATGTAGAAGTCGGAAAAGAGCAGTGGCAGAAAGTTATTGACGAGTTTTATCAACCTTTTGAAAAGGAAGTGGCTAAAGCTGAGTCTGAGATGGAGAAAATCCAAATCAAGGATGAGCCAGCCGGTTTTGACTGTGAGGTCTGCGGCAGTCCCATGGTTATCAAGTTGGGTCGATTTGGCAAGTTCTATGCTTGTAGTAATTTCCCTGACTGTCGTCACACTCAAGCTATTGTCAAGGAAATCGGCGTGACCTGTCCACAGTGCCAGAAAGGTCAAGTTATCGAGCGTAAGACTAAGCGAAATCGCATTTTCTATGGCTGTGATCGTTATCCAGATTGTGATTTCACATCTTGGGACAAGCCAGTCGGACGTAACTGTCCAAAATGCGACCACTATCTAGTTGAAAAGAAAGTTCGCGGCGGCGGTAAGCAGGTGGTCTGCAGCAATGGCGACTATCAAGAGGAAAAAGTGAAATAAGTTGTATTGTTCAATCTATTTTAAAAAATAAGGAACAGGCTATGACAGATAAATTTGCCGAATTTCTTAAAATCGCGTCTCAACTGAATAAGATGGGAATTGTTCCACTGCTGATGGGCTCTCTGGGACTGGAGCTGGTTACAGGACTTGACTGGCAGGCGCGTGATATCGACATTCACGTTCACGGTGATGAGCGTGGCTGGGAAGCACCTGATGAAGAGCGTATTTATAATATGGACAAGATTGAACCCATGATGGATCGCTTGGGCTATCGTTTGGTCGATCTGCACGAGCATGAATTTCAAAAAGAAGGCTTGTCTGTTGAATTTGGGGTCATGGAAACCTTGGAGGCATTCGCTGGTGTGCCGCTAGAGAAGTTGACTCGAAAAGAAGTTGAAGATGTTGAATTTCTACTGCCGAATGCAGAGCACTTTTTGGGTATCTACCGCGCTTCTTCTCAAGATTCTTACCGTAACGAGAATAACAATCATAAGGATTTTGCTAAGATTGCTTACTTGGAAAAAATGGCAAAATGATGGACAGACGGGACTTCTCCTGTCTGTCTTTTTTACTAGCTTTTTGTTATAATGGTCAGAGTGAAAATCTAGAAATATCCAAGGGAGAGTATCATGTCATCATCCTATATCAATGTTATCGGAGCTGGTCTTGCGGGCAGTGAAGCAGCTTACCAGATTGCCAAGCGCGGAATCCCAGTCAAACTCTATGAAATGCGGGGTGTCAAGTCAACACCCCAACATAAAACTGCGGACTTTGCCGAACTTGTCTGCTCTAACTCCCTGCGCGGAGATGCGCTGACCAACGCTGTCGGTCTGCTTAAGGAAGAAATGCGGCGGCTGGACTCGGTCATTTTAAGAGCTGCAGAAGCGACTCGAGTGCCAGCTGGTGGCGCTCTAGCAGTTGATAGAGAAGGTTTTTCGCAGCTAGTAACGGAGCAAGTGACCAATCATCCATTGATTGAAGTCATTCGTGAGGAAATCACTGAAATTCCAGAAGATGCCATCACGGTCATTGCGACAGGGCCTTTGACCAGCGATGCTTTGGCAGAAAAAATCCATGCGCTCAATGGAGGCGATGGTTTTTATTTCTATGACGCAGCAGCGCCAATCATTGATGTCAATACCATTGATATGAGCAAGGTCTATCTCAAATCTCGTTATGATAAGGGGGAAGCAGCCTATCTCAATGCGCCTATGACCAAGCAAGAATTTATGGATTTCCATGAGGCTTTGGTCAATGCGGAGGAAGCACCACTCAATTCCTTTGAAAAAGAAAAATACTTTGAAGGCTGCATGCCTATTGAAGTCATGGCTAAGCGAGGCATTAAAACCATGCTTTATGGACCAATGAAGCCAGTTGGTTTAGAATATCCAGATGACTATCAAGGACCTCGCGACGGAGATTTTAAGACGCCATACGCTGTGGTGCAGCTTCGTCAAGATAATGCAGCAGGTAGTCTGTACAACATTGTCGGCTTCCAAACTCATCTCAAGTGGGGTGAGCAAAAGCGTGTCTTTCAGATGATTCCTGGTCTTGAGAATGCAGAATTTGTTCGCTACGGTGTCATGCACCGTAACTCCTACATGGACTCTCCAAATCTGCTGGAGCAGACTTTCCGCTCTAAGAAACAGCCCAATCTTTTCTTTGCTGGTCAGATGACGGGTGTTGAAGGTTATGTTGAGTCTGCGGCTTCTGGTCTGGTCGCTGGTATCAATGCCGCTCGACTCTTCAAGGGAGAAGAAGCACTTGTTTTTCCAGAAACAACAGCTATCGGCAGCCTGCCTCATTATGTTACCCATGCTGACAGCAAGCATTTCCAACCCATGAATGTCAATTTTGGCATTATCAAAGAGCTGGACGGCCCTCGAATTCGTGACAAGAAAGAGCGTTATGAGAAGATTGCTGAGCGGGCATTGGCAGATTTAGAGGCCTATTTAGATAAATAGAGCAGAATTTTACCGAAAATCTCAAAAAAGTTAGGAAACGCCTAACTTTTTTACTAATTTTATGATATAATAAATAAAATTTTTGAAAATAGAAAGTTTTCTGAAAATGAATAAATCATATTTCTACCTTGATATGAAAACCCATGAGTTGGTGGTTCCTTATACCAAGCAAAAACGACGCGTGAGGGTTTTACTTCCAAAAAACTATGCTCAAGACACCAAGCAGACTTACCCAGTCGTCTATTTTCACGATGGGCAAAACATCCTTTACAGCAAGGAGTCTTTCAGTGGCCATTCTTGGAAAGTTATTCCGACAATCAAGCGCAATCCCGATATTGAAAAAATGATAGTCGTAGCCATTGATAACGACGGTCCGAGACGAATGAATGAATACTCAGCCTGGAAGTTTCAAGAGTCCAATATTCCTGGTATTCAGTTCGGCGGTAAGGGAACAGAGTATGCAGAGTTCGTTATGGATGTCGTCAAACCTTTTATTGACGAAAACTATCGGACGAAGGCTGATCGCCAGCATACAGCTATGATTGGTTCCTCATTGGGGGGCAATATCACTCAGTTTATAGGCATTGAGTATCAAGACCAAGTCGGCTGTCTGGGTGTTTTTTCATCAGCTAACTGGCTCCATCAGGAAGCCTTTGACCGTTATATAGAGCGTCAGAAGCTACAACCTGACCAGCGGATTTTCATCTATGTTGGAACGGAGGAAGCTGATGATACGGACAAGACCCTCATGGCAGGTAATATCAAACAAGCCTATATCGATTCTTCGCTCAGTTATTACCGTCAGCTGATTGCTACTGGTGTGGAGCTGGATAATCTGCACATCAAAATCCAGTCCGGAGCGATTCACAATGAAGTAGACTGGGCAGAGAATCTACCCGACTGTTTCCGCTTTATCAGTGAAAAGTGGTAGGAAAAGAAGCTAAAAGGAGAAAACAAATGCATGTAGAATTTTTAAGTCATTGGAGTGGAAATCTAGGCCGAGAAATGTATATCAATCGTTATGGTCATGCTGGTATTCCAGTAGTGGTCTTTGCTTCGTCAGGTGGCACTCACAATGAATATGCTGATTTTGGCATGATTGAAGCCTGCTCTTGGTTCATCGAGACAGGGAAGGTTCAGTTTTTCACTTTGAGCAGCGTGGATAGCGAAAGCTGGCTGGCTGACTGGAAGCATCCCCACGATCGTGCTGAGATGCACCGTGCTTATGAGCGTTATGTCATTGAAGAAGCGATTCCGTTTATCAAGCACAAGACAGGCTGGTTTGACCCAATGATGACGACCGGCTGTTCTATGGGAGCTTATCACGCTGTTAATTTCTTCCTCCAGCATCCGGATGTTTTCAATAAAGTGATTGCCCTTAGCGGAGTTTACGACGCTCGCTTTTTTGTCGGTGACAATTTGAACGACGAAGCCATTTATCAAAACTCGCCAGCTGACTATATCTGGAACCAAAACGACGGTTGGTTCATCGACCGTTACCGTCAAGCAGATATCATTATTTGTACTGGCCTGGGTGATTGGGAACAAGATGGCCTGCCATCCTTCTATACCCTAAAAGAAGCTTTTGAGCACAAAAATATTCCAGCTTGGTTCTCTGAGTGGGGGCATGATGTGGCCCATGATTGGATTTGGTGGCGCAAGCAGATGCCTTATTTCCTAAGTCAGTTAAATCTTTAAAATGTCAAGTAGAAAGGAAGTCTTACTATGAATTATATCGTTATCTCCCCTTACTATCCGCAAAATTTTCAGCAGTTTACAATTGAGCTGGCCAACAAGGGCATTACAGTACTTGGTATCGGTCAGGAGCCTTATGACCAACTAGATCAGCCGTTGAAAGATGCTTTAACTGAGTATTTCCGTGTTGAAAATTTAGAAAATCTGGATGAAGTCAAACGTGCAGTTGCTTTCCTTTTCTACAAACATGGCCCAATTGACCGCATCGAGTCCCACAATGAATACTGGCTGGAGCAGGATGCCCAGTTGCGAGAGCAATTTAATATTTTCGGAGCCAAACCAAAAGATCTGAAAAAGACCAAGTTTAAGTCTGAAATGAAGAAATTCTTCAAAAAGGCTGGTGTGCCAGTTGTTCCAGGTCAGGTTGTTAAAACTCTGTCCGGTGTGGATTTGGCTGTCAATAAAATCGGTCTGCCCCTGATTGCCAAGCCAGACAATGGTGTTGGAGCAGCAGCCACTTTCAAGCTTGAAACAGGAGCAGATGTTGATCGTTTCAAGGCAGAATGGGATCAGGAAACAGTTTATTTCTTTGAAAAATTTGTGACTTCAAGTGAGATTTGTACTTTTGATGGACTGATTGATTCTAATGGAAATATTGTCTTTTCAACAACCTTTGACTATGCGCACACACCGCTTGATTTGATGCTCTATAAAGCAGATAATTCCTATTACATCCTCAAGGATATGGATCCAAAACTTCGTGAATATGGGGAAGCGATTGTCAAAACGTTTGGCATGAAAGAGCGCTTTTTCCACATAGAATTTTTCCGTCAAGATGGTGATTATATCGCCCTAGAATACAATAATCGACCGGCCGGTGGTTTTACAATTGATGTTTATAATTACGCTCATTCAATCGATCTTTATAAGGGTTATGCTGCTATTGTAGCAGGCGAACCATTTCCTGGGTCACACATGGAGCCATTATTCTGCTTGGCAACCGCTCGCCGTTCGACCTCACATTATGCTTATTCAGAGGCAGACTTGCTTGAAAAATATCGGGATAACTTTAAAGTCAAAAAAGATATGCCAGCAGCTTTCGCAGAGCTTCAGGGCGATGTTCTCTATATGCTGACGACTCCAAGCCGCGAGGAGCTTGATCAAATGGTGGTAGATTTTGGGAAGAAAGTGGACGATGCCGCACAATAGTTTTCGACACCATGCAAAACGTCAGGCACAGCAATCATTTGTTTAGCACATACATATAGTGTCTAATAGAGTTAGAATACGAGAGATAATTTGAAATCTATTGCATTATTTTAGAGTAAGATTCATGAATGTCTGGAGGTGGCGGTCAGCCACCTCTTTTTGTTTGCTAGAAAAGAGAGAAATTATGAAGCGAATTTTTCTTGTTTTTTCCAATGTTATGCTGTTGATTTTCTTTTTGTGGGTGTTTTCAATTACAAACCAATGTTTAACTTATGATTTATATTCTTCAGTCTTTGTCTTTTCTGCCAGCGAAACTTTCAAATATGAAAATATCAAAACTGAATTGGATAAACTCGCAGAGGGAAACACGACCCTCATCGGTCGTATGGTGCAAGTTTCTGATGAGAATAGCGATAAAAATATTCGATATGAGTTATATGGTCAGGAGAAATTGCCTCAAGGGCTGAATAAAGCAAAAGATTCAACAAGTCGCTCTTCGAGTTTGGTCGTTAATTATTACAAATTTAATGGTTCTTTAAAAAGTGAGGAGCGAGTGATTATCATAGCAACTCATAATCCGATAATTTCGGACATGGCAGATGAAGTCATTGAAATAGAAAAATGATAGGGCTATTGTTAAGTAATCAATGTAGTCTAAAGTTTGTGAAAATATTAATTTTCTAGCCAAAACTGGTGTATCTATGCGATATGCCAATTTTTCTTTGTGAAATTTTCTAAGCATAAATTTTGACAGGGCTTACAGCTTTGGATAAAATGTGTCTATAGAATGATGCTTAGAAAGGCAAAAATATGTCAACTTTAGATAAAGATCTTTTGTTAGAGATGTTCCGTAAGATGGAAGAAATCCGTCGCATGGATTTGAAAATTGCACAACTTGTAAAAAAAGGAAAAGTTCCGGGCATGACCCACTTTTCAGTTGGTGAGGAGGCTGCAAATGTAGGAGCGATGCTTGCTTTAAATCCTGATGATTTGATCACTTCAAATCACCGTGGGCATGGTCAAGCCATTGCTAAAGGTATCGACCTAAATGGTATGATGGCTGAAATCCTTGGTAAGTACAATGGTACTTGTAAAGGAAAAGGCGGCTCTATGCACATTGCTGACTTAGATGCCGGAAACCTTGGTGCCAATGGTATCGTTGGCGGTGGTATGGGAATCGCTGTCGGAGCAGCTCTGACCCAGCAAATGCATAAGACCGGTAAGATTGTTGTCTGCTTCTTTGGTGACGGTGCTACCAACGAAGGTGTCTTCCATGAAGCAGTCAATATGGCTTCTATCTGGAATCTTCCAGTTATTTTCTATTGTATCAATAACGGCTATGGCATTTCTGCTGACATCAAGAAAATGACCAATGTAGAGCACATCCACGAGCGCAGTGCAGCTTATGGCATTCCAGGTATGTTCATCGAAGATGGCAATAATGTTCTGGATGTCTATGAAGGTTTCCAAAAGGCTGTGGAGCATGTTCGCAGTGGTAAAGGACCTGTCTTGATTGAGAGCGTAACTTATCGTTGGTTGGGACACTCTTCTTCTGACCCAGGTAAATACCGTACTCGTGAAGAAGTAGAAGAATGGAAGAAAAAAGATCCAATCGAATATCTTCGTAAATACTTGCTGGAAAACAAGATTGCAAGCGAGGAAGAGCTGGAAGCAATCCAAGCTAGTGTCAAAGAAGCAGTAGAAGCATCTGTCAAGTTTGCAGAAGAAAGCCCATTCCCGCCGCTTGAATCTGCCTTTGAAGATATTTACGCAGACTAAAGAGAGGAGAAAAAAGAAAATGGAAACTAAAACTATGTCTTTTCGTGACACCATTATCCTCGCTATGTCTGAGGAAATGCGTCGCGATGAAAATGTACTCTTGATGGGAGAAGATGTCGGAGTCTTTGGTGGAGATTTCGGAACATCTGTTGGTATGCTGGAAGAGTTTGGACCTGAGCGTGTGCGTGACTGTCCAATTTCTGAAGCAGCTATTTCTGGAGCAGCTGCTGGAGCAGCCATGACAGGACTACGTCCAATCGTCGATATGACCTTCATGGACTTCTCTGTTATCGCCATGGATGCTATTGTCAACCAAGCCGCTAAAACGCGTTATATGTTTGGCGGAAAAGGCCAAGTGCCAATTACTGTCCGCTGTGCAGCAGGTAATGGAGTTGGTTCTGCTGCTCAGCACTCGCAGTCTTTGGAATCTTGGTTTACCCACATTCCAGGGCTTAAGGTAGTCGCTCCAGGAACTCCGGCAGATATGAAAGGCCTTCTCAAGGCTTCTATCCGAGACAACAACCCAGTCATTATCCTGGAATACAAGTCTGAATTTAACCAAAAAGGCGAGGTGCCACTAGATCCTGAGTATGTAATCCCACTTGGTGTTGGCGAAATCAAAAAAGAAGGTACCGATGTAACAGTTGTTACTTACGGTAAAATGCTACGACGTGTGGTTCAAGCTGCTGAAGAATTGGCAGAAGAAGGTATCTCTGTAGAAGTGGTTGATCCACGTACATTGGTGCCGCTTGATAAGGATATTATCATCAATTCTGTTAAGAAGACTGGGAAGGTCGTTCTGGTCAATGATGCCCACAAAACTAGCGGTTTTATTGGTGAAATTTCAGCGATTATTTCTGAATCTGAAGCATTTGACTATCTAGATGCTCCAATCCGCCGTTGTGCAGGTGAAGATGTGCCGATGCCTTATGCACAAAACTTGGAAAATGCGATGATTCCGACCGTTGAAAGCATCAAAGATGCTATTCGTAAGACTTATCACAAAGAATAAACTATAATAAAAAAGAATGAAAACATTTAGTTAATGTAAGATTTTTTATGTAAATTGAACTCGTATAAAAAAGAAAATCTTAATGCAGAAGCTGCATTGAATAAACTCACTTAGAATAGGAGAGGTCATGACTGACGAAAAGCTTAGAGCGACTCCTGCTGCCAGAAAACTAGCAGATGATTTGGGAATTAACCTTTACGATGTATCTGGCACAGGTTCAAACGGTCGTGTCCACAAAGAAGACGTGGAAACTTACCAAAATACCCATGCGGTCCGTATTTCACCGCTTGCAAAACGAATTGCCAAGGAACATAATATTGCTTGGCAAGAAATTCAAGGAACTGGCCATCGTGGCAAGATTATGAAAAAGGACGTCCTTGCCTTTCTGCCTGAAAATATTGAGTCAGATACGATTAAGTCTCCTGCTCAAATCGAGAAAGTGGAAGAAGTTCCAGACAACATTACTCCTTACGGTGAAATTGAGCGGATTCCGATGACACCGATGCGGAAGGTCATCGCTCAACGGATGGTAGAATCTTACCTGACGGCACCAACCTTCACTCTCAACTACGATGTCGATATGACAGAAATGCTGGCCTTGCGTAAAAAAGTGCTAGAGCCAATCATGGAAGCTACTGGAAAAAAAGTAACGGTCACAGACCTGCTTTCTCTTGCTGTTGTCAAGACATTGATGAAGCACCCATACATCAACGCTTCCTTGACTGAAGATGGTAAAACTATCATCACTCACAATTATGTGAATTTGGCTATGGCGGTCGGTATGGACAATGGCCTGATGACACCAGTTGTCTACAACGCAGAAAAAATGAGCTTGTCAGAGTTGGTTGTAGCCTTTAAAGACGTTATCGGACGTACGTTGGATGGTAAGTTGGCACCGAGCGAACTGCAAAACTCAACCTTCACAATCAGTAATTTGGGAATGTTTGGCGTTCAGTCCTTTGGGCCAATCATCAACCAACCAAACTCTGCTATTTTGGGTGTCAGCTCAACGGTTGAAAAACCTGTCGTTGTTAATGGCGAAATTGTTATCCGTCCAATTATGAGTCTGGGCTTGACTATTGACCACCGTGTAGTTGATGGAATGGCTGGAGCTAAGTTTATGAAGGACTTGAAGGCTTTGATTGAAGACCCAATTTCAATGTTGGTATAAGATTTTCTTTGCTATTCTAAAAAGCAAAGAGGCACTTAGCAAATGAAAAACTAGTTAGAAAAGGAAAGAAAAATGGCTTTAGAAGTAATTATGCCAAAAGCCGGCGTGGATATGACCGAAGGACAAATTGTCCAATGGAATAAAAAAGTCGGCGAATTTGTCAAAGAAGGGGAAATCCTTTTGGAAATCATGACTGACAAGGTCAGCATGGAATTGGAAGCAGAAGAAGATGGCTACCTGATTGCCATTCTCAAGGGTGATGGCGAAACCGTTCCAGTAACAGAGGTTATCGGTTACCTTGGTGAAGAAGGCGAAAATATCCCAACAGCAGGAGCAGCAGCGCCAGCAGCTAGCCCTGCACCTGCAGTAAGTGCCTCAAATGATGATGGTAAGAGCGATGATGCTTACGATATCGTTGTTATCGGTGGTGGTCCTGCTGGATACGTAGCAGCCATCAAAGCGGCTCAACTTGGTGGCAAGATTGCCTTGGTTGAGAAGTCTGAACTCGGCGGAACTTGCTTGAACCGTGGCTGTATCCCAACGAAGACTTACCTTCACAATGCTGAAATTATCGAAAACATCGGTCATGCAGCAAATCGCGGTATTGTCATTGAAAATCCTAACTTTACTGTTGATATGGACAAGCTCCTGGCAACCAAGTCTAAAGTTGTCAATACCTTAGTTGGCGGTGTTGCTGGCCTTCTCCGAAGCTATGGCGTAGATGTCCATAAGGGAATTGGTACCATTACTAAAGACAAGAATGTTTTGGTAAATGGTTCGGAATTGCTTGAAACCAAGAAAATCATCCTTGCTAGTGGTTCAAAAGTCAGCAAGATCAATGTTCCAGGTATGGAATCATCTCTTGTTATGACCAGTGATGATATTCTGGAAATGAATGAAGTGCCAGAAAGCCTCGTTATTATTGGTGGTGGAGTTGTTGGTATTGAGCTTGGTCAAGCCTTCATGACATTTGGCTCAAAAGTCACTGTCATTGAAATGATGGATCGTATCGTTCCAGCCATGGATGCGGAAGTTTCTAAGAACCTTCGCCTCATCTTGGAACGCAAGGGGATGACAATTCTGACTGAAACTAAGTTGGAAGAAATCATCGAAGAAAACGGCAAACTTCGTATCAAGGTAGAAGGAAAAGAGGACATTGTCGCAAGTAAGGCTCTTCTTTCAATCGGACGTGTGCCGGACCTAGAAGGTATCGGAGATGTTGAGTTCGAACTGGATCGTGGCCGTATCAAAGTCAACGAGTACATGGAAACTTCTGTTCCAGGTATTTACGCACCGGGCGATATCAACGGTACCAAGATGTTGGCCCACGCAGCCTTCCGTATGGGTGAAGTAGCGGCTGAAAATTCCCTTAAAGGTAACCATGTTGTTGCGAAACTCAACTTGACTCCTGCCGCTATCTATACTCTTCCTGAAGTAGCAGCAGTTGGTCTGACCGAAAAACAAGCTCGTGAGAAATACGATGTTGCCATCGGTAAATTCAACTTCGCAGCGAATGGTCGTGCTATCGCTTCTGACGCGGCTCAAGGCTTTGTTAAAGTTATCGCTGATAAGAAATACGGAGAAATCCTTGGCGTCCACATCATTGGTCCTGCAGCGGCAGAATTGATCAACGAAGCGTCAAGCATTATCGAAATGGAAATCACAGTTGAGGAAATGCTCAAGACCATCCACGGACACCCAACTTATTCAGAAGTGATGTACGAAGCGTTTGCGGATGTTCTAGGAATGGCTATCCACTCACCTAAGAAGAAATAAAGGATGTCTCGTCAATGAAATATATCATTAACAACAGCAATGATACTGCCTTTAATATCGCTCTCGAGGAGTATGCTTTTAAGCATCTCCTTGATGAGGATCAAATTTTCCTGCTCTGGATCAATAAGCCATCGATTATTGTCGGGCGCCATCAAAACACCATCCAAGAAATCAACCGCGACTATGTGCGGGAACATGGTATTGAAGTGGTTCGCCGCATTAGCGGTGGTGGAGCCGTTTACCACGATCTGAACAACCTGAACTACACGATTATTTCCAAAGAAGATGAGAATAAAGCCTTTGATTTCAAATCTTTCTCAACGCCTGTAATCAATACCTTGGCTCAGCTTGGGATAAAGGCTGAATTCACTGGCCGCAATGACTTGGAAATTGATGGCAAAAAATTCTGTGGTAATGCCCAAGCCTACATCAACGGACGCATTATGCACCACGGTTGCTTGCTTTTTGACGTTGATTTGTCAGTCTTGGCCAATGCTCTTAAGGTTTCTAAGGATAAGTTTGAATCCAAGGGAGTTCAATCTGTCCGTGCTCGTGTGACCAATATTGTGGACGAGCTTCCAGAGAAAATCACTGTTGAAGAATTTAAAGATCTTCTCCTGGCTTATATGAAAAAAGAGTACCCTGAGATGACAGAGTATGTCTTTTCGGACCAAGAACTGGCGGAAATCAATCGTATCAAGGATACCAAATTCGGTACTTGGGACTGGAACTACGGCAAATCACCTGAATTTAACATCCGTCGTGGAACAAAATTCCCTAGCGGTAAGGTCGAAGTTTTTGCCAATGTTATCGAGTCTAAAATCCAAGATATCAAGATTTATGGTGACTTCTTTGGTATCGAAGACGTCGCAGCTGTAGAAGATGTCCTTCGCGGCGTTCGCTATGAACGTGAGGATGTCCTCAAAGCACTGGAAACGATTGATATTACCCGCTATTTTGCCGGTATCAGCAAAGAAGAGATTGCTGAAGCGATTGTTGGGTAAAATAGAACCCAAACTCATTTTGAGTTTGGGTTCTATTTGCTGTCTCTATAGCCTCTCAACCTTAAAATTGCTTTGATGTGGAGTAAAATTAGCAATAGTCTAGCTAGATATTTATCAGCTTTTTTATTCAAATTATCGTAAATGTCATATAATTTTGATATAATAGAGTGTATTTTGTAAAAAAGAGAGTAAATCATGCAAAACTTAGAAAAATTTAATGCTGAATTAGAAGGAATTGACATTCGCTTCAATGAACCTTTGAGTCAATATACCTACACAAAGGTAGGAGGAGCGGCTGATTTCTTAGTTTTTCCGCGCAATCGGTATGAGCTGGCTAGAATTGTCAAATTCGCCAATCGTGAAAACATCCCTTGGCTGGTGTTAGGGAATGCCAGCAATATTATTGTACGGGACGGCGGTATTCGGGGCTTTGTCATCATGTTTGACAAATTAAACAATGTAGCAGTGGATGGTTACACAATTGAGGCTGAAGCAGGGGCAAATCTGATTCAGACAACGCGTATTGCTCTGCATCATAGCTTAACAGGCTTTGAATTTGCCTGCGGTATTCCAGGTAGTGTCGGTGGCGCTGTCTTTATGAATGCTGGCGCTTATGGTGGTGAAATCGGTCATGTGCTGGTTTCTTGTAAGGTCTTGACGCCGGAGGGGGAAATTAAGACCCTAGATGCTCGTGATATGCGATTTGGCTATCGTCATTCACTTGTTCAGGAAACAGGTGACGTTGTGATTTCGGCTAAGTTTGCCTTGGCACCTGGTGTTCATCGAAATATTCGTCATGAAATGGAACGCTTGACCCATCTGCGTGAACTCAAGCAACCTTTGGAATACCCATCTTGCGGTTCAGTATTCAAGCGTCCGCTAGGGCATTTTGCCGGGCAGTTGATTAGTGAGGCTGGTTTAAAAGGCTGTCGAATCGGTGGTGTAGAGGTTTCAGAAAAACATGCTGGTTTTATGATTAACGTCGATCATGGTACGGCTAGTGATTATGAAAATCTGATTGCCCACGTTATTCAAACAGTAAAAGAGCATTCTGGGGTCACTCTGGAACGCGAAGTTAGAATCATCGGAGAAGCTTTATAGTTCGACAAGCAATTTGTCAGACTAGTTCTTTCTGATTTCTAGTTCCTAGGTTTGTCCAAGTATTTGGAATAGCAACTATCCATGTGTATCTTAGTAAAGGGGGTGAAAGCCTATCGATATCGCAAGTATGCAGGGCCATAGTAGCCCTCGAGAGGTCTTTGTGGTCTGACAGAACCAAAAATCTGTTAATACATGGAAAAGAAGGAATTTATGTCAATTGAAAAAACCAATCATTGAGTTCAAAAACGTTTCAAAAGTTTTTGAAGACAATAATACCATCGTTCTCAAAGATATCAACTTTGAATTAGAAGAAGGGAAATTTTACACGCTTCTAGGGGCTTCTGGCTCTGGGAAATCAACCATCCTCAATATAATTGCAGGGCTACTGGATGCGACTACAGGAGACATCTTTTTGGATGGTGTCCGCATTAATGACATTCCCACCAATAAACGTGATGTTCACACAGTTTTTCAGTCCTATGCCCTTTTCCCACATATGAATGTCTTTGAGAATGTGGCCTTTCCTTTGCGGCTTCGGAAGGTGGACAAAAAAGAAATTGAACAGCGGGTTGCTGAAGTGCTGAAAATGGTTCAACTGGAAGGCTTTGAGCGTCGCTCTATTCGAAAACTTTCAGGTGGGCAACGCCAGCGGGTGGCCATTGCCCGTGCCATCATCAATCAGCCACGAGTCGTTCTATTGGATGAGCCTCTCTCTGCTCTGGATTTGAAGCTTCGTACGGACATGCAATATGAGCTCCGGGAACTGCAGCAGCGCCTCGGTATCACTTTCGTCTTTGTGACCCACGATCAGGAAGAAGCCCTGGCTATGAGTGACTGGATTTTTGTCATGAATGAAGGCGAAATTGTCCAGTCAGGAACGCCGGTAGATATCTATGATGAGCCGATTAACCACTTTGTTGCGACTTTTATCGGAGAATCTAATATCCTGCCAGGTAAGATGATCGAAGACTACTTGGTCGAGTTCAATGGCAAGCGCTTTGAAGCAGTTGACGGAGGAATGCGACCAAACGAATCCGTTGAAGTGGTGATTCGTCCAGAGGATTTGCGCATTACCCTGCCTGAAGAAGGAAAACTGCAGGTAAAAGTGGATACCCAGCTTTTCCGCGGGGTTCATTATGAAATTATCGCCTATGATGAGCTCGGCAATGAATGGATGATTCACTCGACTCGAAAGGCCATCGTCGGAGAAGAAATCGGTCTGGACTTTGAACCAGAGGATATCCATATCATGCGTCTCAATGAAACAGAAGAAGAATTCGATGCTCGGATTGAAGAGTATGTAGAAATCGAAGAGCAAGAAGCAGGGCTGATCAATGCCATTGAGGAGGAAAGAGATGAAGAAAACAACCTCTAACCTTTTTCTGGTTCCTTATTTTCTTTGGATTCTGCTCTTTGTTCTAGCTCCAGTGATGATGATTGTCTGGAAATCATTCTTTAATATCGAAGGTCAGTTTACGCTGGAAAACTATCGGATTTATTTCACATCGCAGAATCTGACCTATCTGAAAATGAGCTTTAACTCGGTGTTTTACGCAGGTATTATTACCTTGGTCACCTTGCTCATTTCTTATCCGACCGCATATTTTTTGACCCAGCTCAAGCATCGCCAGCTCTGGCTTATGCTGATTGTCCTGCCGACCTGGATCAATCTTTTGCTTAAGGCTTACGCCTTTATCGGTATTTTTGGACAAAACGGATCGGTAAATGAATTTCTGACCTTTATCGGTATCGGTCCCAAGCAGATTCTTTTTACTGACTTTTCTTTTATCTTTGTTGCCAGCTACATTGAGCTGCCCTTTATGATTCTGCCGATTTTCAACGTCTTGGATGATTTGGATCCCAATCTCATCAATGCCAGCTATGACTTGGGTGCCAATCGATGGCAGACCTTCCGCAATGTTGTCTTTCCTCTTTCGATGAATGGCGTGAGAAGTGGTGTACAGTCAGTCTTTATTCCTAGTCTCAGTCTCTTCATGCTGACGCGTTTAATTGGTGGAAACCGTGTCATTACGCTGGGTACGGCCATTGAGCAGCATTTCTTGACAACGCAAAACTGGGGAATGGGCTCAACAATCGGAGTAGTTCTGATTATTGCCATGCTCTTCACCATGTGGGCAACCAAGGAAAGGAGAGAACGATGAAAAAATTTGCTAATCTCTATTTAGCGATTGTGTTTCTAATCCTTTATCTTCCGATCTTTTACTTGATTGCCTATGCTTTCAATGCTGGCGAAGATATGAATAAATTTACTGGATTTGATCTGGTTCATTTTCAAAAGCTGTTTGAAGATTCACGCTTGATTTTGATTTTGGTGCAGACATTTTTCTTAGCCTTTCTTTCTTCACTCATTGCTACAATTATCGGAACTTTTGGTGCTATTTATATTTACCAGGCCCGCAAAAAGTATCAGGATGCTTTCTTATCCATCAATAATATTTTGATGGTGGCGCCTGACGTTATGATTGGGGCTAGCTTCCTGATTCTCTTTACCACGGCTAAATTCCAGTTGGGCTTTGTATCTGTTTTGGCCAGCCACGTCGCCTTTTCAATTCCCATTGTGGTGCTGATGATTTTGCCAAGGCTGAAAGAAATGAATGACGATATGATTAAAGCCGCTTATGATTTGGGAGCCAGTCAAGTCCAGATGCTCAAGGAAATCATGCTGCCTTATCTGACGCCAGCCATCATTGCCGGCTACTTTATGGCTTTCACCTACTCCCTAGATGACTTTGCTGTGACCTTCTTTGTGACAGGAAACGGCTTTTCAACCCTTTCGGTTGAAATCTATTCCCGCGCACGGCAAGGAATTTCCTTGGAAATCAATGCCTTGTCTGCTCTGGTCTTTCTCTTTAGTATCGTTTTAGTCATCGGCTATTACTTTATCACGCGTGAGAAGGAGGAAGCAGCATGAAAAAACTCTATTCGTTTTTAGCAGGGATTCTTGCGATTATCCTGATCTTGTGGGGAATTAGCTATCGGATTGAAAGCAGAACCAACAGCAAGGGCAGTGATAAATTGGTTGTCTATAACTGGGGAGATTACATTGATCCAGACTTGCTGACTGAGTTTACCAAGGAGACAGGTGTGCAGGTTCAGTACGAAACCTTTGATTCCAATGAAGCCATGTACACAAAAATCAAGCAAGGTGGAACAACCTACGATATTGCCATCCCGAGTGAGTACATGATTGCCAAGATGATGAAGGAAAACTTGGTGGAGAAATTGGACCATAGCCAGATCAAAGGCTTGGAAAATATTGGTTCGGACTTTTTGGATCAACCTTTTGATCCAGAAAACCAGTATTCTATTCCTTATTTCTGGGGAACGCTAGGCATTGTTTACAATACTAAAATGGTCGAGCACGCGCCTGAGCACTGGAACGATCTCTGGAAGCCAGAATATAGAAATTCTATCATGATGATTGACGGAGCCCGCGAAGTCATGGGGATTGGTCTGAACTCGAATGGTCATAGTCTCAACTCCAAAGATGCAGAGCAGCTGCAGGAAGCTGTCGATAAGCTTTATACTCTGACGCCTAACATCAAGGCAATCGTCGCTGATGAGATGAAGGGCTACATGATTCAGAATAACGCGGCCATAGGCGTCACCTTCTCTGGTGAAGCCCGTCAAATGCTGGAAGCCAACGAGGATCTGCGCTATGTCGTTCCGACAGAAGCCAGCAACCTTTGGTTTGATAATATCGTTATTCCAAAGACGGTCAAAAATAAAAAAGCTGCCTATCAGTTTATTAACTTTATGCTGAGACCAGAAAATGCTTATAAGAATGCGCTTTATGTTGGCTATTCAACACCAAATCTTCCTGCCAAGGCTATGCTGCCAGAAGACATACAGGAAGATGAGGCTTTCTATCCGACAGAAGAAACTATGAAGCATCTAGAAGTCTATCAGCAGTTAGGACCAAAATGGCTTGGGACTTATAATGACCTCTATCTTCAAGTCAAAATGTATCGCAAATAAAAAAATGGGCTCTTTGTCAACTGTAGTGGGTTGATGTCAGCTAACATCTGGAGAGGACCGAATTGGTTCTCTCCTTTTTGATATTCAAAGCGATGAGAATTCTAGTTCTAAAGTTGTCAAAGTTCCGAAAGCCAAAAGCGTTGCGCTTGATAACTTTGATGAGGTTGTTAGTGGCCTCTAGTTTTGCATTTGAGTAGGTGAGTTCAAGAGCGTTGATAATCTTTTCCTTATCTTTCAAAAAAGTCTTAAAAACAGTCTGAAAGATAGGATTTATACAAGAAATTGTTTCTTCAATGAGTCCAAAGAAATGCTCAGCTTGTTTCTCTTGAAAATGAAAAAGCAAGAGTTGGTAAAGCTCATAGTGTTCTCTGAGTTCTTGAGAGTAAGAAAGTAGCTTTTCAAGAATCTCTTGATTTGTCAAGTGCATGCGAAAAGTCGGACGATAAAAGCGTTTATCGCTGAGTTTCCGACTATCTTGTTGAATGAGTTTCCAGTAGCGTTTCAATGCTTTGTATTCATGCGATTTTCGATCCAAATGATTCATGATTTGAACA